>DFXU01000045.1 GCA_002383285.1 Caryophanales bacterium UBA4100 | reverse complement strand
GATCTGAGATGAACAGATAATCGCCACCCAGCACCTTGACCTCGGCTCCTCGCTCGACTGCTGCCTTCAGATGAGGCGCTAGTAGCTTAACCCCCGACTCCATGACGAAGGACGTCATGATATAAATCGATGTCGCCTTGACAATTCCCGGTATGAGTTCATCTGCTAAATTCTCGGTAATGAGCTTAATGTCAGGCATCGGTCACCTCGATAAGGAATATTCGTTCCTTGAATCCTCCGCGATCTTGTGCTTTCTTAAGCCGTATCTGCTCTAGCTGTTCGATGCTAGAACCGTGCAACTCCGTTGCAGCATGTATAAGCTCCAATAGATCAGCCAGCTCTTCTATCGCACTTGTGTCATCTGCTGCTTCTATGTATTCTTGGATTTCCTCGCCTAGTTTCTTCTTCAATTCTAGCTTATATTCATCATCATTGAGGATCCGAGTAACGTATTGTTTGCCAGTCTTGCTGATTACCTCTGGTATTCGGTCACGGACTAGCTTGTTGTAGATTGGCATTGTGTGTGAACCTCCTTAATGAGAAGAGCATGAGTATTAACATATATCTTATCTTGTAAAATTCGTCGAATGATATCGAATACCTTTCCAGAGGAAGGGCATGAACAACTCAATTGCAAGAATAAAGTAACCGTGGTATCATAATAATAACAAAAGGACGGTGCGCTACACCGTCCCTGCACAACTTATTGGGTGGGAAACCTCCAAGTAAACTTAGAAATAACCCGCACCTGGGCGCAAACCTGGGCGGGTTATTTTCGTTTCAGATAAGTAAGTAGTGCGAGGAATCAACAGCATCGACTGATAATGCAACCCCTCTGGCTGATACTTAACCACATTGAAGCTTTCAACTTGGTAATATTCCTCTACCAATTCCCTCATCTTCTCATCTGTGTAGAAAGAAAAGAATCGCTTCGGTTCATAACTATCCTTCTCCCAAACCCCCTCGGAGTCCTGACCGCCGTATACACCCATGTAGAACAAGCCTTGAGGCGTCATCACTCGATGAATCTCACCAAGCACAGCTCTGATCTGATCCTTGGGCACATGCAACAAACAATTCATGGCATAGATCGCATCGAACGATGCAGCTGGGAAATCCAAATTGTAATAATCCATCACACGAGCATCAAGCCCTCGCTCCTCACAAATCCTTACCATCTCTGGTGATAGGTCCGTACATACAACCTGAAATCCATGCACTTTGAAGAAAATACTATCTTTCCCCGGACCCGCTCCGATCTCAAGCATCGTTAAGCTGTTATTGTCCTGCATCGCATGCAGGAATGCCTCTCGCTCCTTAACCTTCCATGGCTCAATCTCGCTCTTCGAGCTACGTTCATCTGCATAGTTATTGTAGGTTTGGATTAATGATGCTTTGATTGCCTCTGAATCTGGCATGATTTAGTTCTCCTTTCAAATTGCAAGAATAAAGTAACCGTGGTATCATAATAATATAAAAAGGACGGTTCGCAACACCGTCCCTGCACAACTTATTAGGTGGGAAACCTCCAAGTAATCCTAGAAAATAACCCGTACCCTTGCGTAAACCTGGGCGGGTTATTTTCGTTTCAGATAAGTAAGTAGTGCGAGGAATAGTATTCCGAGCATGATTACTTCCGTTAACGAGAAATTCATAGGCAACACCTCCCACTGGAGGCAAGCCTATCCCACCCAAATCAAGTTAGTGCATATACATATTGTACCACACCGAATGTATGTTCTGCCAATTTCCATTCTCCTTCCTCTACCAATTCTCTAATCCTCTTATCTGTGAAGTAAGTGTACGTACCAATTATTCCATATCCAAATTTGTGGATTCTACTAATTATTTGTGCATTTACATCATGATCACTGTTGTCTTTCCCAATGATTTAGAATATAATAGTCTATGCAACCGGTTGCATAGACTGAGGAGGATATTAATAACTATGTCCAAAATAACCATACAGCAGATCGCCAAGCTTGCGGGTGTTAATAAAGCTACGGTATCAAGGGTATTAAATAAAAGTGCCTCCATCTCTGAGAAAACCCGTCTTAAAATCGAAACCATTATGAAGGAAAATAACTACATACCGAATTCAATTGCACGAGGATTGGCCTTCAATAAAACATTTACTGTTGGTTTCTGCTTTGACTATACGGACAAACAGGCTTTTTCCAATCCATTCTTCTATAAGGTGCTTCAAGGTGTTGAAGAGGTGATCTATGACAACGATTATTTGTTCTTGATGATGAGCGACCATGACAAGAAGAATGAAAAATCAACCTTCGAACGAATTGTTACGGAGCACCGGGTCGATGGTATCATTATGCCTAACTCTCTATTAAATGAGATGAATTATAATTTGCTTATTAGTCATAATATGCCTTTCGTTGTCATTGGCGAGAACATTCTGGTAAAGGAGGGGATTCGATGGGTTGATGTCGATAACACACATGCTGCGCAAATCTTAACCGAGAAGCTAATTTCTTTGGGCCATCGGAATATTGTTATCTTCGCTGAGGCTGCAGCGATCCAACGCGATAAGTTCATCGTCGATCGTTTGGAGGGTTATAAGAAAGCCATACAGCAGCATGGAATGATCCCTAGAATAATCGATGGGCAGGATCAATTGAATGATCAGTTGCTTCCCGATGCAGTAATCTGCTGTAGCCATGAGCAATTATTTGAAATTCTAGAATGGGAGCGTGATAATCCAGACTTGGCGGAGATTGGATTAGCCACCTTCGACGATTCTCCTATGTTCCGTCACATGCGGCACCCTGTTCATTTTGTGGAAATTGATTTGGAGATGATGGGGAAGCAATCCGCAGAGCTGCTATTTAAATTAATCAACAATGAAGTCAATGTACCAGAATCAATTCGAATTCCTACAATATTAATCAATTAAATTCAATAGAGATAAGAGGTTCGATAGAATGATCACAAACTTTTACCATGAGCCATCTATAGATACTACCTTAATTTCACTGCAGCATATGGAAATACGAGTACGATTACCAATTGAAGCATCTCAGGTTCGACTCATATATTGGAACAAGTACAAGACAGAGCAATATGGCATCCTCCATCAACCGATGGAAGCTTGGTCACAAACGGTGGAGTATGCGTATTATCGTACGATATTGACAGGTATGGAATCTCGCATTCGATATCTTCAATATACATTTCATTACACAATTGAGGGGGAGTCTTATTGGTTAACTACTGAAGGCTTGCACAATGAAGATACAAGAAAGGGTGGCTTTGCAATTCCATATGCGGGCGACCGAGATGTAATCGGTACAGCCGATTGGATCTCTAACCGTGTCTGGTATCAGATATTCCCAGAAAGGTTCTGTAATGGTGATGCATCCAACGATCCCGCGAATGTGGAGTCATGGGGATGCCCACCGACACGTGACAATCAGATGGGGGGGGATATACAAGGGATCATTAGTAAACTGGATTATCTTACTAATTTGGGCATTAACGCGTTATATATAAATCCATTATTCAAGGCAACATCGAATCATAAATACGACACAATGGATTACTTTCAGATAGACCCACAATTTGGAACAATAGAAGATTTAAAGCTACTTGTAAGCCGATGCCATGAGCTTGATATAAAAGTGGTGCTAGACTTAGTTTTTAACCATTGTGGTTATGAGCATCCCTTATTCCAGGATGTCATCAAGAATGGGGAATCATCGGTTTATAGAGACTGGTTCTATATTAACGAGTTTCCTGTTGTGCGCAGTGAGGTACATTATGATTCAGTGGGGTATTACCAGTGGATGCCCAAACTGCGGACATCAAATCTACATGTTCAGCAATACATATTCGAAATTGTTTCCTTCTGGCAGAAGGAGACGGGTATCGATGGCTGGAGAATTGATGTCGCAGATGAGGTGGAGATCAGTTTCTTGCGGGAACTGAAGTCCGTTGTCAAGAGAATAAACCCTAACGCCTTTATTATTGCAGAAATATGGCACGATGCCAAGAGCTTAATGATGTCAGGTGGAACAGATAGCGCCATGAATTACGCTTGGCGATCCATTGTATTCGACTATATCTTAGATCGTTCGATCTCTTTAGGGCAATTTCATGCACGTCTTACCGATCTAGCTCACCGTTATTCGTTGAGGGAGCTACACCAAATGTATAACTTGCTCGGTAGCCATGATACAGAAAGAATCATGACCAGATGCAAGGAGAATGCAAGTGATTATCTCTTACTGCAAGCCATTCAATTTATATTCCCAGGTAACCCTGTCATCTATTACGGTGATGAATTGGGATTAATCGGTGATAATGATCCGGACTGCCGGGCATGTATGCCCTGGGATACAGATGTTCTTCATTCGCCGATATTTAATCAGACTCAGTCGTGGGTTCAGCATAAGAAATCACACACCGTCCTACAAGATGGGCTTGTTGAACTGATTTACTTAGGTGAGTCTGAATGTTATGCGATGAAACGTAGGAACGAGCATCAAGAGATCACCCTTCTGCTCAATTTCCATCATAGTAGCATCTTGTTGCAACCCGTTCTCCATCAATTAAATCTTTCTATAAATCATCTTATAACAGAGCCTGGAAGTTTGGATGCAAATCCAACTCACATAGGCCCAAGACAGTTCCTGCTATTCCAAAATAATATAATATGAGGAGTCCTTACACTATGAATAGAAAAAGAATGCTTCAAATATTCGTCATCTTCGTCTCCATTAGTATATTAGTAGCTTGCAGCAATAACGCCAATAGCTCTGACAGCTCCAATAATAAACCAAACTCAACTGAGGAAACGGTTACATTAACATTCTGGCATCATTACAGCTCAGCTTCACCTGAAGAGAAAACATTAACTGAAAAGTTAATACCCGAATTTGAGAAACAAAATCCAAAAATTAAAGTGAATGCAGTAGCATTCCCATGGGATGAGCTGCACAAGAAAATTCAGATCGGTGGAAGTGGTGGAGATCTGCCGGACATAGCCCGATTGGACATCATCTGGGTACCAGAATTTGAGAAACAGGGTCTTCTGCAGCCAATGGATGAGAAGTTTGCAGACTTCGATGAAATAACAGCTGGACTCCTGTCTGGACCCGTGTCAACTGGGGTAGTCAATGGTCATCATTACGGTTTACCTCTTAATACGAACACGAAGATTATGTTCTGGAATCAAGAAATGTTCACTACTAGTGGTGTTGAGAAGGCACCGGTAACAACGGATGAATTCTTCGCAGCGCTTGAGAAAATACAGGGCAGCTTCAAGGATAGCTGGGCATTCGGTGAACCGGCATTGCAAGGGTGGAATATCCTTCCATGGATATGGAGCAACGGCGGGGACGTTCTGTCGCCAGACAATACTACAGCCGAAGGATACTTTAATAGTCCGAATACTGTGGATATCATTAGTAAATTAAAGGAGGCTTATGTTGCTGGCTCCATATCTGGATTTAAACCTGGTGGTGTACCGGTAACTGAAGGTCATGCTAAGAACAGCTACGCGATGATGGCTGAGGGTCCATGGGCCTTCGCACAGTTTGATTCGCAATTCCCTGATTTCAAAGCAATGACTGCACCCTTCCCTGCAGGCTCCGCAGGATCAATTCAAGTGCTTGGAGGAGAGGATCTCGGTATATTCAGTAAAGATCATGCCGAACAATCATGGGAGTTTGTTAAGTTTATGGTATCAGAAGCAGCACAAGTCGAGATGGGCAAGGTTGGGCAAATTCCAGTTAACTTGGATGCCATTAATCATAGTGAAATCACAGCAATTGAGTATTTCACTCCGTTCCTTGCTCAGCTGAAGACATCGAAAGCACGTCCTACCGTTGCCACTTGGCCACAAATTGATGTAGTCATAAGTGAGTCTATGGAGAAGATATTCCTGACGGATGCGGATATTAAGAGTGAATTAGATAGCGCAGTGGAGAGAATCGATGATTTGTTGAAATAAAGCTAATGTTAAGGAGGAGCGTTTTCATTCCACATGAAGACGCTCCCCTCATATAAAGGAGTCACTCTTATGCATAGAAAAAGTCTATTCACTAGCTACATGTTCCTACTGCCAGGCTTTCTATTTTTCTGCTTTTTCCTCGTCTATCCTTTAGGTCGCAATTTTATATACAGCTTCTTCAGCTTCAAGTTAACAGACCTGCATAATACCATCTTTGTGGGTATAGACAATTATATTCATGTTGTACAAGACCGAGTTTTTTGGATTTCACTCAAGAATATTGTTATATATGGTATCATCTCCGTGCCTGGGCAAATGTTCTTCGGTTTTCTAGTTGCCTATGCACTGCACAAAAATCGTAGAGGACTAAAAGCTTTCAGAGTATTCTACTTCTTACCTGTCATTACATCATGGGTTGTTGCCTCACTGATGTTTAAATTTCTCTTCATGGATCAAGGATTACTCAATTATGTACTTACCGATACGCTCCATTGGTCAACTGACCCCATCAAGTGGCTTAGTGAACCGGGGAAGGCTCTATTGGTCATTAGCTTTCTCGGCATCTGGAAGGGTGTAGGATGGGTGATGATCATATATATGGCAGCTTTACAGGGAGTTCCCAAGGAGTTATATGAAGCGGCCGCTCTAGATGGTAGTCATGCATGGAATCAAATTCGTTATATTACGCTACCTGCAATTAAGAACACAACCTTATTCATCAGAATGATGCTGATCATCGGAGCATTCAATGTATTTACTTCCGTTTTCTTAATTACTAAGGGTGGACCCTTACATGAAACCGAGGTGATGCTGACGTGGATGTATCAGAAAGCCTTTACCGAATACGATCTTGGGTATGCATCGGCTCTATCCTATGTATTCGCCGTTATCATTGCTTGTTTGACTTATATCCAATTCCGGCTGAACAGACAGCAGTAAGGGAGTGAAATTATGAAGACTTATAGAGGTAATATTGCTATGTATGGGTTATTGATTGTAGGTGCGGTGATATCCGTTTATCCATTAATCTATATGCTGCTAACTGCACTCAAACCCATGACGCTATTATTTGAGTTTCCACCGAAATTATTTTCTGACGAAATGACTTGGGCAAATTTCTCTGAGGCATGGACAAGCCAAAGCTTCTCCCTCTATTTATTTAATAGTCTGCTTGTGACTTTAATTAGCTTTTTACTTATCTTTGCTCTATCCTCAACGCTTGCATTTGCCTATTCACGATTTCAATTTCCAGGAAAGCGAATCAGCTTTGCCATTATCATGGGTGGCTTGATCATTCCAAGCTTGACGTTGATTATTCCGCAGTTTTTACTTATTCGTAGCTTAGGTTTATTCGATTCCTTCTGGGGCCTTATTACGGTTTATGTAGCGAGTGCAATCCCGTTTACGACCTTTCTTCTAAGGGGATTCTTCGATTCGATATCACGCGAGATCGATGAATCGGTAGAGATGGATGGCGGTAGTGCATGGAAGCTGTTCACAGCTATCATCCTCCCCCTATCCAAACCCGCCTTTGTACCAGCAACCATCTTCAATGCACTTGTTATATGGGAGGAATTCCCCTGGGCATTAACGATTATTAATGATCCGGCCAAACGCACGCTGCCGATAGCATTAGCGAATTTCCAAGGACAATATACGACACAATGGGGGATTGTATTCGCAGGTTCCTTGATCGCCATCGTTCCGATTATCATCCTGTTCTTACTCCTACAGCGATATTTCATTGCAGGAATGACGGCAGGGGCGCTCAAAGGGTAATCTTATTGCTTGCTCTTAGTTGCTGTGCATATGCTATGATCATTCTAGAATAACCCGCACCTAGGCGGGTTATCTTCATATCTCATCCAAATCAAGTTAGTGCATAACCCGCTTATTGGCTTCCCTCTCGATAAGTCGCTCTAGTCGCTGCAGCTGGAATCCGTATTCGTAGATCGCGGAGCCAACAAGGACTAGCCCTAATTTGCGTTCTGGTTCGTCTTCATAGAAGGTCATGATTCGTTGCATGAACGCTACATTCTCATTGAGATGAACAGTATGACTTAATACACCAACCTTCATTTTACCTTCATAGCTTAGCAGGATGTGTTCATGCACCTTGGTTAATTGTTCTATATAATGATCGAACACTAAGTTTACTTCCTCTTTATGCCCTCCCTGAATATAATGCTCCTCCACAATCTGTAGAATGTCTGCCCCTTTGTGGAGAGACTGCAGCATCTGCTTGAACACAACAAGCTGGCGAACATCGATGTGTCTTAATTTGGCCAGCTTACGCCGTTCTTCATCGAACATACCGAACAGGTCGTCCAATTGCTCGATCTCTTTGGACAGCTCGTCTGCTTGCTTCCTAAATTCCTTCTCCGTCATCTCATCTGATATCGCCGTACGCAATAGTAACGACATGCGATCAAATGTGGCTCTGGCCTTCTCAATGAACATCCCTTGGTGCTTGGGTCTTAGTATGGTGATATTCACAATGAATGCAGATCCCATACCAATCAAGATCAGTATAAAGCGATTAACCGTAAACCAGATGTCTTCATCACCTGGTGCGGACATAATCACAAGTACGGTAACGAGGGTAAGTCCTATCGTGCTTTCCATCTTCATTCTCAGACAGATTAATATAACTAGAATAGCTACAATTCCGATAGCGACAGGCTCATTGCCGAATAACGATGAGGCCGCTAATGCAATTACAGCACCAAGTGTGTTAGTCTGCAGCTGATCCAGCACTTGCTTCCATGATTTATAGATCGAGGGCTGAACCGTGAATATGGCTGCAACAGCAGCGAATATCGCAGGCTCTAGCTCGAAGTACGCACATACATATAGAGCGATCGTTATCGATAGTCCGGTCTTGAATACACGTGGACCCAATGTCATATGAATTGTTCCTCCAACTGGTTTGCTCACCGCTAGTTCAATGGATATGGTAAGTCGGATATATTATATCACGATTCTAAGCAGAGTCGAGGAGTCTAGAGCATGCTACAAGTACACCCATTGGAGGCTAGCCAGATGTTCGCAGTTCCTTGCAGATCCTTACCCATAGGCGTTCGGTGTGTTAACGCCTTCGAATTCTGCAAGAGCTACTGTCTGTATGACAGTGAATTATTGTTTCGCCCGGTGACGTAGATACAGGTAAAGGAGGACTGCTGATAGCAGTCCTCCCATCTTTTTCAGCTGTCTTACCGTATATTGGTTAAGGCGAGGTGCCTTTATAGATTGAGAGATTATCGAATTCCGCGTTCACCGTATCGCCGACCAGGCACGCTTCACCTGTCAATATGACCTTGATGTCGGTATTCCAGGTTACCGGTGTGCTCGCATGCTCGATGCCGTCAATATAGAACTTCACCGTGCTGCCGTCATGAACCATCTTCATCCGGTGATTGCCTCGATCACCGTCATTCCATACCAGATTGTCGCTGCTTCCATCCTTGTTGAATACCCAC
>DFXU01000039.1 GCA_002383285.1 Caryophanales bacterium UBA4100 | reverse complement strand
CTTGACTAATCGTAAGAAAAAAAGAGCCCACAGCTTGATTAACAAGCATGTTGCCCTAGTTACCTTTTAAGCAGTTTTTGTTTATGGAATTAGCCAACTATAAAAAATGGCAGTCGTGGACGAAGTATAGTCCTCAACTGCCGCTGTTTTATTAAATTATCGTGCATGTGAAGATGTTTCTTCGTAGCTGTATATGACTACACCATCTCGATCAATGCTTTCCATAAGTGAATCATTGTCTAGTCCATCTATTCTAACAATGTCTAATGTATACAGGCCTGCGGCCTCACGTAGCTTCGTATGAATAGAAAGAGGGATATGAGAACCCAGTAACGCTAAATCTAACATTATTAAGGATCACCTCCGTAATGTAATCATGTAGAAACTGTAGTTCGGGATAATACACATCACGGATGGCCTTGTAAACCACTTCTGCCATTCGTTCCTTATACGTATTAGCCTCGCTTGAGCAACCAGAACCGCTTGAATTCGCTTATTCACCTTTAACTTCACAAAGATACTCTTCACATGAGCTTTGACGGTATCGACTGTAACTAATAACCCTCCGACAATTCTACATATGTTTGATTCCTAACGCAGCTTATCGACCTACACTAATTTATGTCCACAGTTCGCACAGAAATTGCTCTCACCCGTCTTCGTGCCACAGTTGGGACAGAAGTTGGATCTTGCTTGAGGAGCAGCTTGTTGGTTCTGAGTCTTGTTCTGGTTCTGATTTGTTGCATTCGTTTGGTTCGTTTGGTTCACTTGATTCGGATTCATATTCTTCATCATCTCATTGGCCACATTCATTCCCATCATCATACCGGCCATATCCGAGGCTGCTCCGCCCCCTTGTATCTTGCCTGATGCCATACCATCCACCATTTCGACCTGCTGGTATTTACCTAAATCTCCAATCATACTATGTGAGGCCGTCTTCGTAATCCGATCCTGAATTTCCGCAGGATAATTAAAGCTCATCACATTAAACCCTGTAATCGTTAGCTCATCATCATATATACTCATATCTAAATCCTGCTTGATTCCATTAGAGATGTCAAAGGCGTTAGCTTGAAGATTGAACATATCCTTCCCTTCCTTACTAATCCACTTCATGAGCAGCTGATCTAAATTCGAGGAAATTCTAAGCTTTACATCCTCAACATAATAGCTGCTTTTTACTCCTGCAATTTTATCTATAAGCGCTACATAATCATTTACCTTAAAATTGAAGGTGCCATTAGCTCGAATCGGAATACCGCCAGGAAGCTGAGGATGAGGCATGTTAATCGCATTCTGAGTGCCCCACTTCACTGTAAATTCCTTCGTATTTACGAACAAAACCTCTGCACGCATGCCACTATTAAATCCGAACTTAAATCCCTTCAACGTTGATAAGAATGGGATGATCTGCGATTCGATATCATAATCTCCCTCATCCGTGAATATCCCTTCTATTCTGCCGGCATTCAAGAATATAGCATCCTGTCCAGGTCGAATGATGAGCTTACTTCCTTTCTTGATCTCCGTATTACTCCATTTCCAGAAAATCATATCTTCCCTAAATTCTTCCCACTCCACTACATTAGCAAACTGTTTTTTGAAGAACATGATACGCTACCCCCTCAGATTATTAAAACTTTCCACCGCTCCCACTATGTGAATGACCTCCGCCTGTCCGTCCACCACCACCCGAGCTATTGTTGGATGGTTTTTTCACCTTACTAATGTCTGTTCTTATATAATGATCACTTCTCTGGGTAACTGCGGAGTGACTTGCATCCAAGTAGGTTCCTCCGCTAGTAGTCATCCTACCACCCGAACGGTAAACCATCAGCGTAACAATGATACCCGCAATACCGATTGACACAACAAGCTGAAACCACAATTTCGTTAGTATGCTATCTGGATTAACTCCCGGCTCAATGCCCATATATTCATGAGACAATTCGATAAAGGAATGAAAAGCAGCATAGTAATATCCTGCTGACAAATCAGGTGTGATCTTCTCTCGAATTAATTCAGCTCTCTGATTATCGATATAGGTCTCACCCTTATAAAATCCTGCAACATAAACGTCTCGATTACCCAGATCAATGGTCAATAGCACCGTATTCCCATGACGCTTATCATATCCCAATCCCTTCTCATCATAAAAGTCACCCATATACGTTTGAATATCTAATCCGTTAGTACCATTCGTTGTTAATATAACGATGTCTACCTGTCGCTCCGTACTGTATTGATCCGATAATGCTGTCAGCTCTGCCTGCTCTTCGGCGGTCAATAGCTCCGCATCATCATAAATTTTACGATTGCCCTCCGCCATCGTAGGGTTAACACTTTGAATGAATAAGACCAACAGCATCATGATTGCAAATTTGCTAATAGATAGCTTCATTATAAGCCACCTCCAGCGATCCAACCGACTCCTCTTAATATAACAAAAGAAATACTTGCGATACCGGCAAACCAAGCAGTCACTTTCCCCTTACTAATTGGTGGCTTTCCTACAATTTTACCGGTTTGACCATTCATTGCGAAGATATGCTCCGATTGATTATAGTCATAACAGACCATCCATACGGGAAAAAGCGTATAGTAGGCTCCCTTTTGCTGGGTATCAACCTGCTTATTTCTATAGACCGTGGAGCTATATTCAGCTGTTGTTGAGCTTATGTACGCATCTACATAATGATCGATTCTCGACTTCACTCTTGGGAATAGCTCCATATCATCATAATTGTACTTCTCAGCAATATAGCCTGCTAGGTAGGGGGTGTTAAAATCCTTGAGCTCTTTATATTCATAGGGCTCAAGCTTATCCATGAGCTTGTCATCCATCTTCTCAGAGGCATCAACCGGTACCTTTAGATAATTAAGATCTATACTACGATGTACATCATAATAGCTTGTCTCCGTATAGATGTAATCCCCTCTGGTGTAGCTCTTGATTCTCGTACATAGTGCGTCAACATTGGCTTTGCTATTCAAATCGTAGAGCCAGAATGGAACGTACATCCCTGTTATGCTCTTCACTCGATCGGCTGTCATAAATCCCTTAGGCGTTAGAAGCCCATTCCTGCACCACTTCTTAAATGCCTGCATCGCCTTATCCTTACTTATTGTGAATGGGATTACCTTCGATGGGGCCAAATTTCCGGACAATCGGTCTCCAAGCACGACAGCTGCATTACAGAAGCTACAGGACGTTGCTGTAGTATCGGCATCGGTTATAATCACTGCCCCACAATTGTTACAATGGTACTCTACAGCCTCATCCTCAGCGAACACGTTGGATACCAATTCCTGCGGGAAGCCTGCGATATCATCCTTTCTACCACAGCTATCACAGGATAGCTTCCCTGTATCGCTATCGAACAACATATCCGCTCCACAATCCGGACACTTATATTGGATTACCATCGTTGATCATTCCCCATTCTTCTTATACACATTATTTCTTCTTAATGCTCTCCTTTAGAGCCTCTAGTTCACTATCTATATTCACAATCGGATCATTATATGTAGCCATAGCTTCCTCGAAATTTTCATCGAATGTTGAATTTATCTCTGCCGCCGCATTAGCTGAATCCATGGCCAGATTTACTTGATCCTCTAATGTCTTAGTAGAAGCATTCAGTTTATTGAATAATTCCTGGGTTTTGGCTGCGGACAGCTCTCCCTTCAGCAGAGCTAATCGTGATTCCATCTCACTCATATCAGTGACAAGCTTATCGTGCATGACACTCATCTTTTTTGTATTGGATACCCCTGCTTCATACGCTTTCCTTAATTCAACCTCTTCAGCAGCTAACATTGATTTTTTCTCCAGGAACTTTCTAGCATCCACTTCATGACTCACTTCTAATGCCTTTATTGCATACAGCTTCATCTTATCGATCTCAGCTGCGCATTCATTCCATGCTCGTCTAGCCCGCTGCTCCTCTGCCATAATCGAAGCTGTCTCTGACTTAACCTTGCCTAGATCACTTCTAAGATCTCTCATATACTGATTGATCATATTCTCTGGATCCTCAGCTTGATCTATTATTGCTTGTAGGTTGCTTGTCATAATAGCTCTGAATCGGGTAAGCATATTCAATGTGGCCCCCCTCTTATAACTCGGATATTCCCACTGCATATGGAAATCATACCACTCCACTACTAATAAACCAATCATCAGTAGGATGATTGGGATCGCTAGAACAAAAGAGCCGCCCTTGGTCATATAGACATTCGGACAGCACTATGAGTAACAATACCTTATCTCAATATGTTCAGAACAATGGTTACGGCTTCAGCCCGAGTAGCGGATTGCAATGGTCTGAAGCTTCCATCGGTATATCCTGCAATGATCCCATCGCGGGTCAGAGTAGCTACACTAGCTCTCGCCCACACAGATATCTCAGCTTGGTCAGTGAATAATAGATTTTCCGTTCCTGCCGTTAATTGGGCTGCCCGCATCACCATGGATGCGATCTGTTCTCTCGTTATCCGTACATCAGGTCCGAAATGATCCGCATCGAAGCCAGAAACGATTCCGTTCGCTATAGCTGTCGCTATCGAATGCTCTGCCCAATGTCCCTTCGTATCCTCGAACACTTGTGTACCCTGCTGCTTCAAGGCAAGGGCCTTTACTAGCATCTGAACGAATTCTGCTCGTGTAATCGTGTTGTCAGGAAGGAATGAGCTGTCAGGATAGCCCGCTATTGCTCCAAGATCAACTAGCTGTTGAATGCTCTTCTCTGCCCAATGCCCTTGAATATCGGTTAATACCTTCTTCGTTGGGATGGGCTCCTCTACAATGACTACCTTCTTGGTAGCAAGCACTGTGAACATTGTAAAGTGATTCACATCCCCACTAACCTCTCCGGTAGCTAGATTAACTTTAACATTGTCTAAGATAACCCATTGCTCTACTTCTTCATCATACCAATATACGGCGTAATCATAATGCTCACTATCTATATTCGTTACATCAACATTGAGCGTAATGGTAACAGGGGTATTGAAGCTCCCTGTCCTATTCTTAGTAATCGATATCACATTCCCTACAATAGTCGAATTAGGGTTCGTTACTAATCCCGACACATCCGTCACTGGCGTAATCGTCACTTTGAATTGACCTGTAAAAGCATTGCTCGGGAACATAATGCCCACATGCTCAGAAGTGACCTCTCCACCAGAGTCACCATTCATATCAGATACCTTAGATTGTGGCTGTGGTTCAGGCTGATCTTCCTCATCATCAGCTTGGGTATCTTCTTCCTCTATTACTATTGGAGTAATGGTATAACTTCCACTAAATATGTCGCTATCTATCATTCCTTCGTGTATCGCAATTGCTTTAATCGTCTGAGCGTTGCTCACAATGATGGGTATACTATACAATGTACTACTAGCAGTCGGAGTACTCCCATCCACCGTATAGTAGATGTCTGCATCCAAGGTTGTACTACTCAATGTCACACTTGTTCCCGAAGCTACTTCTCCCGCTGCAGGGCTTGCCATCGGCGCTACAACGACAGGGACAACAGGGATGATCTCTGCTTCTGCTTCCTTAACAACTAAGTTGAAGGTCAAGGTCGTGTAATACTGCTCGTTGTAATTCACAATACCTGTTAACGTTACATTCACATCACCACTACCATGAGTCGGGGGATTTACCATCCCTGATGATGAGACCACCTCCGGGTGGCTACTCGACCAAGCTATACTCGTGTTAGGAATATCCGATGTTGGTAATATCACATTCTGTGTTACGTTATTCTCTGAATCACCAGTAGCAAATTCGAGCACCAACGATTCGAAATCCGGATTAATCAAGGAGTCAAATATGAGATCATCACCTGACCATAGTTGAATAGCTTCTGAATTAACAATATCTAGCGTAGACTCAATTAAGAATGTGACTATTCCATTTACGGTATGAGAAGAGAACCTATGAAGGACTTCTGAAGAAGTATTATCCCAACTATGAAATATCAATTCAGGGTGATAGGTATAAACCTCTGTCTGGCCGCTCACCAAATTTCCATCAGTACCATATACAGCGAATGAAACACTTATTAATTCCTCTGCTTCTCCCTCTCCATAGTATTCAGGTGGTCTAACCAGCTCGACATGATCTACAGCAAATGTGGGCTTATAATTTGTTATATTCACATTGGATAGAGTAACTTCGCCAACTTTCAAATTATTAATTTCCATAACTCCACTTCCATAATTAACAGCGGGAACCCAGCTTATGTCTCCATCAGTCACATAACCACCAATAACGGTTTCTCCATAAGTTGAAATCGTAACTGTATCCAAGCCTGATAAATCAGCAGTGGTATGATTGCCTCCCCCACTTGCATATCTGACATGAATTTGCTGTGCATTCGTAAACTCATTTAAATTAAAATTAAACTTCACAGAATCCACTTGTCTTACACACCCACTCAATATGATCAAAGCCAATGTCACTCCAAGAACTAAACTACTAGTCAAAAATCGTTTCATCTTAATTTACCACTCCTATTTCATTTACTATGTCCTACTATTTTCACAAAAAAAAGTATATCTCATCTCAATGACAAATAAATGATAAACATCCCGATCCACTGGCAATGAGCATGCTTGCTCGAAATCACTCTTGGACATTAAGCCCACCATCATACGAATCGTTGTGTCTTACCGGCCCCATTCGGACCGAGAAATCCGAAAACCTCTCCTTGCGGCACATCGGAGGTAAGTTGATCGATGATCGTCTTACCTCCGATTCGTTTGGTCACGTTACGAAGACTTACGATTGGCTCGTTGCTCATGAATAGACCTCCATAAATCTTAATCTAGAATTGGTATGTTTGATTGCATAATCAATTTGGTATTTCTCACATTTAACTCATAGATCGGTTTTAAATTGTTAAAATCCAAATATACCGTCAATCATCTTTTTCCGGCCTATGTGGTTATACAATAATAAAAAGACACCCTAGATAGGTGCCTTATCATCGAATTTAAATATATGAAATAAAAGAAGAATTAACTATAGACTAGCTCTAGCTCTTTAACGCTTAAACCTAGCGTCATTGCTGTTGAAGTATGAATTTCGTGCAGAAGCTCTGGGTTTTCCATTAGTGAAACGCCATATGAAGGAATCATTTCTTTAATTTTCGGCTCCCACTCCTTGATATGTTGTGGAAAGCATTTCTTAATAACCTCAAGCATAACGTGAACAGCGGTAGAAGCACCTGGAGAAGCGCCCAGTAATGCTGCAATCGAGCCATCAGCGGCACTAATTAGCTCCGTACCGAATTGAAGTGTACCTTTGCCGCCAGCTTCAGTATCCTTGATAACCTGCACACGTTGGCCCGCTTCTACTAAATCCCAATCCTCGCTTTTCGCGTTCGGGATAAACTCTCGCAGCTCTTCCATACGCTTATCCTTCGATAACATAACCTGCTCGATCAGGTATTTGGTCAATGACATGTTCTTTGCACCTGCCGACAGCATGGTTACGAGATTATCCGGCTTTACAGAAGTGACCAAATCGAACATTGAGCCTGCTTTCAAAAACTTAGGTGAGAAGCCGGCAAACGGCCCGAACAGCAACGATTTTTTATTATCAATAAATCTTGTGTCGAGATGCGGAACTGACATCGGAGGAGCACCGACCTTAGCTTTGCCGTATACCTTTGCATGGTGCTGCGCTACAACTTCTGGATTATTACACACCATGAATATTCCGCTTACTGGAAATCCTCCGATATGCTTGCCTTCAGGAATACCGGATTTCTGCAGTAAATGCAGGCTTCCGCCCCCGCCTCCGATAAAGACGAATTTTGCAATATGGTGTTCAACGTTACCGCTATCCATATTTCTTACTTTCAATTCCCATGAACCATCGCTAGCACGTTTAATATTATCAACACAACGCTTGTAATTAATATCGACATTCATACGCCTTAAGTGGTCAAACATCATACTCGTTAGAGCGCCAAAGTTGACATCAGTTCCAGCGTCGACTTTAGTTGCTGCAATAGCTTCATTCGATCTACGGTCTTGCATAATAAGCGGAATCCATTCCATCAGCTTACTCGGGTCATCGGAAAATTCCATCCCTTGAAACAAGGGATTGTTTGACAGCGCTTCATAACGTTTCTTTAGAAAAGTTACATTCTGAGCCCCTTGTACCATACTCATATGAGGCAATGGCATAATAAAGTCCCGGGGATTATGAATCAGCTTACTGTTTACAAGATATGACCAAAACTGCATGGAAACCTGAAACTGTTCATTAATCTGGATAGCCTTGCTAATATCAATTGCACCGTCTGGTTGCTCGACAGTATAGTTAAGCTCGCACAGCGCCGCATGTCCAGTTCCCGCGTTATTCCATTCGTTAGAGCTTTCCTCACCCGCATTTGCGAGCTTCTCGAACACTGTAATGTCCCAGTCTGGAACTAATTGTTTCAGCAGTGTACCCAAAGTTGCACTCATGACTCCGGCACCTATTATAATAACGTCTGTTTTATTATCTCTGTTGCTCATTATTCCCAACCTTTTGCCTGATAATTTACATAGAGGATGTAAGCGCCCGCTTAGGCGTCACACCAAAAGAAGGCGCGACCTGGTCCCACACCTTTTCCTTCTCTATTACAACCATATCATAGTGTACTACAATTATTAGTAGATTTAAATATCTACTTTTATGGATAAAGCTATAGTTTATAATCGAGTTCATATAACAATAATAATACAACATATTTCAATAAGATTTTATTGTTAAACGATATATATTGTGTTATATTCATTCATGTTAACAATAACGAATAGAGGTGTAATCCAGAATCACCTACTCAGTAAGGAGAGAGGCCTATGCAAAGTCGCTTATGGCATGCCCTGCAGCAGCTGGTACGCTTCGGCTGGCAGCAAGCGCTGTCCTGTGTTTTTCCTGTGGCCATCTTTGCTTCACTGGCTCTGACGCGGCTAATCCCCCTTCCCTGGCTGCCCCGTTACGACTGGCTGCTGATTATCTGCCTGGCTATGCAGGTATGGATGCTACGCTCAGGACTTGAGACACGCGACGAGCTGAAGGTGATCACCGTCTTCCACCTGATCGGCTTAGCTCTGGAGCTGTTCAAGGTGCACATGGGTTCCTGGTCCTACCCGGAAGAAGGCTGGACGAAGATCAACGGAGTCCCCCTCTACAGCGGATTTATGTATGCCAGCGTGGCCAGTTACCTATGCCAAGCCTGGCGGCGCATGGAGGTCGATCTTGTTCGTTGGCCTCCACTCTGGCTGGTCACCCCGCTTGCCACTGCCATCTACCTGAATTTCTTCACCCATCATTATTGGATCGACATCCGCTGGTGGCTGTCGGCCTTGGTGCTGATCGTATTCTGGCGAACATGGGTTACCTATGAGGTCGGAGTCCATCGTTATCGGATGCCGCTTGTCCTCTCCTTCGTGCTGATCGGTTTCTTCATTTGGATTGCAGAGAATGTCGCTACCTTCTTTAGTGCATGGGAATACCCGAATCAATCCGACATCTGGCGACTCGTTCATGTCAGCAAGGTCAGCTCCTGGCTTCTGCTCGTCATCGTCAGCTTTCTGATTGTCGCAGCGTTGAAGCTAGTCAAGGAGCAGCGACCTGTGGTTGGAAAGGATACCCGCAGCTCATATCGAAACCAATGCTAGCCATAACAAAAAAGGCAGACCCAACGATATCAATATGTTGAGCTCGCCAATCGAGATTTTTGATTTGGTCCGTTAATACCCCGTTAACAACCAAATTATCTGGCAGCGATACTTCAAAGCCCCATCCTCTGACTGTATGAGTGATGGGACAAACAGAAACAAAACCCGTCGTGTCATTAAATGCTTTTGGTGATAAGTATCCGACGTAGTTCCAAACGGTTGCAAAAAAAACTACGACAGCAAGATTAACATACAACTCTATATAGGAGCATGATATGTTGCTTTTCATTTTCTTTTGAGGTTTAAAAACATAGGGATTAAACAATATAACATTGAGAAACATTGGATTGAGAATAAAGAATAGCTTCAAGCGGACACAGGAGTCGCTATTATGGTGAAATCATGGATAAAACGAAGTTAAGCGGACACAGAAGTCGCTATTTAGTGATATAGCAGACCAAAACCCTGTTTTGAACGAAATAACGGATCTCCTG
>DFXU01000115.1 GCA_002383285.1 Caryophanales bacterium UBA4100 | reverse complement strand
TTTAGTTATTCTGAATGAGGGGCAAGGTGTATATATCGACAAAGTAGAAGGTGAGAAAGCAGCAATACGGTATTCACGCTTAGGACGTAGGGTGCCCTTGCATTGTAGTGCGGTGGGTAAAGCATTAATCGCATTCCAAGCGGAGGGAAGAAGGGAACACTTATTACAAGATTATTCATTTACATCGCACACGACCAACACAATTATGAATAAGAATACGTTTCTAGAGGAATTAAGTCATGTTCGTAAGCAAGGCTTTGCTGTTGACAATCAAGAGAACGAGCCGGGCGTTCGCTGCGCGGCTGCGCCTATATTTGATCACACTGGGCAAGTGGTAGCAGCCATTAGTCTATCGACCATGGTATCAAGTGTAGGTGATGAGGAGTTTGAGCAATACGCTTCAAGGGTAAAGGCTGAATCAGGTATTATCTCAAAGTTATTGGGCTACAGAGCACTCATATAATAAAAAATGGAGGTAGATATTATCATGATAATTATTCGTTATACAGACAACAATTCGATTCATCTAGCAGCTGTGACAGAGGAAGAACACATTTATTCATTACCACAACAGGATTTTCTATCCTTGGTTCAGGATGCCAAACAGCAGAAGTTAAGCACACTGGCATATATTCAGAGCTTGATCAATCAACAACAACCACTGAAGGTGAGTCTTAAGGATCTTCAATTGCTTACTCCTATTGTAGCTCCAGAGGTGTGGGCGGCAGGAGTCACTTATTTGCGAAGCAGAGAAGCCCGAAATTATGAAACCTCCAAGGAAGAGCAGTCGGCAATAACGTTCTACGATAAGGTTTATGATGCTGTTCGACCTGAGATCTTCATGAAATCAAGTCCACTACGAACGGTTGGCCCTCACGAAGCCCTTTGTTTACGAAGTGATTCCACATGGCAGGTACCTGAGCCGGAACTAGGGCTGGTGCTTGATCAAGAGGGGCAGATATTAGGATATACCATTGGCAACGATATGAGTTGTAGAGATATAGAGGGTGAGAATCCACTCTACTTACCTCAAGCCAAGACGTGGAGAAAGTCATGCGCAATAGGACCTGCGATCAGGTTAGCTGAAACCGTTCGAAATCCTTATGATCTCCAAATCGTTTGCAGTATTTATAGAGACAACCAAATTGTCTTTGAGGATACGGTTAATACAAGTCAATTAAAGAGAAAGCTAGAAGAATTAACCTCCTTCCTCATGAAGGATAATGATATATATGGAGGCACCATTCTATTAACGGGCACGGGGATTGTGCCGCCGAATGACTTTACCTTAATTCAGGGTGACCGTGTTGATATTCAAATTTCCGGAATAGGTACACTAAGTAACCCAATCGAATAATAAACTTTAGGAGGATAACAATGACAACTACAACTTTTCAACCAGGCCAAGTATACAAAAATTATATTCAAGGAGAGTGGATCTCTGCTTCAACGGGCAAGCAAGCTTCGAGTATGAATCCAGCTAATAGGAATGAAATCGTCGGTTATTTACAGTTATCAGAGAAAGAAGATTTAGATTTAGCTGTGAGCGCTGCAAAAGCTGCACAGATTCCTTGGAAGAAGCTATCGGGTAATGCGAGAGGTGACTACTTGTACAAGGTTGCTAATATTCTAGAACGTCGATTGGAAGAGATTGCAGAGGTTATGACCCGCGAGATGGGTAAGACCTTTCCAGAAGCTAAGGGAGAGACGGCTCGTGGAGTTGCGATCTTACGTTATTATGCAGGCGAAGGTATGAGGAAGGTCGGAGACGTTATTCCAGCAACGGACAATGAGGCACTCATGTTCACAACAAGGGTACCTCTAGGTGTAGTTGGTGTAATATCACCCTGGAACTTTCCTGTAGCAATTCCAATCTGGAAAGCAGCACCTGCTCTAATATTCGGTAACACCGTAGTGTTAAAGCCGGCTCAGGAGGCTGGTGTAACTGCGGCGAAGATCATGGAATGCTTTGACGAAGCGGAATTTCCTAAAGGGGTCATTAATCTATTATGCGGCAGTGGAGCGATTATTGGCCAAGGACTTGCTGAGCACCCTGATGTAAAGGGTATTTCATTCACAGGCTCGAATGAAGTTGGGAAGAAAGTTGGTAATGCTGCATTTGCCAGAGGTGCCAAATATCAACTTGAAATGGGCGGCAAAAATCCGATTATTATTGCGGCCGATGCTGATCTAGATCTTGCTGTTGATGCAACGATAAGCGGTGGAATGAAATCGACAGGCCAGAAGTGTACGGCAACAGCTCGCGTGATTGTTGTACGCGATGTCTATGAAGCATTCAAGGATAAATTAGTGGCTAAGGTTAAACAGCTAAAAGTTGGCAATGGGATGGAGGCTGGCTCTTGGTTAGGCCCATGTGCTAGTGAAAGACAGATGGATACCGTATTATCCTACATTCAGAAAGGTAAGGAAGAGGGCGCACAGCTATTATGTGGTGGTAATAGACCACAGGACGGTCAGTTAATGGATGGATTTTACGTAGAGCCTACCGTATTCGGCGGTGTTACTTCACAGATGACCATCTCGCAGGAAGAAATCTTCGGTCCAGTATTGGGACTTATTCAAGTAGATACGCTAGAGGATGCTATAGAAACTGCGAATGATGTTATGTATGGTCTAAGTGCATCCATATATACGAAGAATATTGGGAATATGATGGCATTCATTCATGATATGGATGCTGGAATGGTTCGTATTAATGCGGAGACAGCCGGAGTTGAGCTACAAGCACCGTTTGGTGGTATGAAACAATCAAGCTCTCATTCTAGAGAGCAAGGACAATCGGCAATTGAATTTTATACGAACATAAAGACAATTTTTGTTAAGCCATAAGGGAGAGTGTCTCGATGAGTGAACGATTACACATATTAATGGGACATGAATCAGATGACATCTATGATATTCAAACCTCTGCACCAGGACCTCAAGGGTCATTACCATTAACAGATGACATGCTTCGACATGCTCCTAGCGGTGATTTATTCGGTCTAAGTCAGAATGTGGGCATGGGCTGGGAGCCAAGTCAATTGAATGGCAAACAGTTCCTGTTACTAAGCACACAGGGCGGACTCCGCCAAGATGACGGGTCGCCGATCGCTTTAGGATATCATACCGGTCATTGGGAAATTGGGATACTCATGAAGGAAGCTGCGCAAGAAATTGCGAAGCAGGGTGGAATTCCCTTTGCAGGTTACGTTAGTGACCCCTGCGATGGACGAACTCAGGGCACTAGCGGCATGTTCGATTCGCTTCCCTATCGCAACGATGCGGCTATTGTCTTCCGTCGTCTAATCCGTTCGCTGCCAACTAGAAAAGGTGTGATCGGCATCGCTACTTGTGATAAGGGATTACCTGCGATGCTGCTTGCGCTTGCAGCCATGCATGATCTACCTTGTATTGTCGTACCTGGGGGAGTTACGTTGCCACCAACCGAGGGAGAGGATGCAGGAACCATTCAGAGCATTGGTGCTCGTTATACAAAGGGTGAGCTTTCATTAGAGGATGCGGCGGATTTGGGCTGTAGAGCTTGTGCATCTCCAGGTGGAGGCTGTCAATTTCTTGGAACCGCTGCTACCGCACAGGTTGTGGCAGAAGCATTGGGGATGGCTGTTCCTCATTCGGCTCTGGCTCCATCTGGACAGATGATCTGGAAGGAAATCGGGCGACAGTCGTCTCGGGCCATCATTCACATGCAAGCTGCTGGCATACACATGAAGCATATATTGACCGATGGAGCGATCAAGAACGCCATGGTCTTACACGCTGCATTCGGTGGTTCAACGAATCTACTTCTTCATATTCCGGCTATTGCCCAAGCAGCGGGATTACGTGTACCAACGGTTGAGGATTGGAATGCAGTGAATCAAGATGTGCCCCGGCTTGTCAGTGTACTACCGAATGGACCCATATATCATCCAACTGTCCGTGTATTCCTCGCGGGCGGGGTTCCAGAGGTGATGTTACACCTCCGTCGACTTGGTAAACTCGACGAATCCGTAATGACCGTAACGGGAGAAACTTTGGGGGCAAATTTGGATTGGTGGGAGACCTCTGAGCGTAGGAAACGTCTACGTGCATATTTGCAAGACATTGATGGTATACATCCTGATAGTGTTATTATGAGTCCGGAGCAAGCGAAGGAGTTAGGACTCACTTCAACTGTGACCTTCCCAGTAGGGAACATTGCGCCAGAAGGATCAGTCATTAAATCAACCTCAATTGATCCTACGGTTGTGGACCCAGATGGTGTTTATCGACATACAGGGAAAGCCAAGGTATTCACAAGTGAGCGTGAAGCAATCAAGGCAATTAAGACGGGTGGCGTAGTAGCAGGGGATATAATGGTACTTGTAGGCTGCGGTCCATCTGGTACTGGTATGGAAGAAACCTATCAGTTAACCTCAGCACTTAAGCATCTGCCATTCGGCAAATATGTTTCCTTGCTAACGGATGCTAGATTTTCTGGTGTTTCTACTGGAGCTTGCATTGGTCATATTGGACCTGAGGGTTTGGCTGGAGGACCTATTGGTAAGCTTATGAATGAGGATATTATTGAAATTATCGTAGATAGAAATCATCTAACAGGAAGTTTGAACTTTATTGGACACGGTGAGCAGCTCTATTCATCGGAGGAGGGGGCTCGAATTCTTGCTTCAAGGGAGCCTCATCCCCAGATGAAACCTAATCCTAACTTGCCTGATGACACCAGATTATGGGCGGCTTTACAAGCTGTCAGCGGTGGAACCTGGAAAGGTAATGTATATGATGTTGATCGTATCATTGCCGCTTTAGAGGCTGGTGAGAAGGCGTTGGGTTGGAAGTAATATAAGATTAAGCGTATATTGGTAGTAGATAAGAAAATTAGGCAACATTAGTCCGTTCGTACACCGGATATATGTTGCCTAATATTACTTTTAATAAATTATGGATTCATTACTCCTTCAATAATGACTTCTGTGAGCGGACGGCGCTGATTCGGTACTTCACGCTCTTGTAAAGCTTCTGGAAGTGATAGGATATCTCCTTGATATCCTAGACACACAACAGCATGTAGCTCGAACTCTTCGGGTATATTTAGAGCAATGCGTGCTTTCTCTCTACTAAATCCACCCATAGCATGTGCATTTAATCCAAGAAGCTTGGCTTGTAAGGCTAAATATCCCCAGGCTGTTCCGCTGTCAAATGAATGGGGAGCGTTAGGATCACCGTTATCCCTGAATTTATGTGAGGCAACCATGATAAGAATAGGAG
Organism: Caryophanales bacterium UBA4100; assembly: GCA_002383285.1. Classification (GTDB taxonomy): domain Bacteria; phylum Bacillota; class Bacilli; order Paenibacillales; family UBA4045; genus UBA4045. The sequence continues at coordinate 1,324 of DFXU01000115.1, read as the reverse complement.
CTTTACTAGCCCAACTGAGATTAAACTCATTAATAAATGTGTGAAATATCGCCAATTGCTCTTCTGTCCTTGCTAATATAAAGCGCCATGGCTGATCATTATATGAAGAGGGGGCCCAATGTGCAGCTTCCAGCACTGTGTACAGGTCTTGTTCACTAACTTTACGTTCTGAATAGGCACGTGGTGACCAACGATTTAAGAATATAGGGTTAATTGGGTATTCGGAAGTGCGATGACCTTTAACCTCGTCATTCAATTCCGTTGATGTAATAATGGGTGATGTCATTTAGTCTCTACACCTTTCTTTTTATAATTTACTTACATAAATATAGCACATTAAAACTTCTAATGCAAAAATTTAGCAGTGGGGAATGAGTTATATGACAGGAATCAAGCTAACTAAGCTGCAAGCGAGAACATTCTTATTATTCTATCATGGCCTGTACGGTAATTTTATGTTTACTGGAAAGGAAGGGGTCATGTCTTTCATTCGTCGAGTTGGGTGTATTCAATTCGATCCACTGAATGTGGTAGGAATGAATCCTGAACTTGTACTGCAGGCTCGGATTAAAAACTTCGACCGTAGCATGCTTGGAGAGCTGCTATATTCTGACCGTCAACTCATTGATTATTGGGATAAGAATATGTCTATATTTCCTGTTGAGGATTGGCCATATTTTCAAGGATATCGCAATAGCTTCCAAGCTTGGTGTATTTCGAATGGGAATACAGTAGATCGAGTGTATGCAGATATTGAAGAACGCGGTAATCTGTGCTCATCCGATCTTCAGTATGATGAGAAGGTAGAGTGGGCTTGGGGACCAACTAGATTATCCCGTGCAGCATTGGAAGGGATGTATCATGCAGGCACACTCGTGATTCATCATAAAGCGAATACTCGTAAATATTATGATTTGGCTGAACGACTTATTCCCGAGAATTTGTATGTAGCTCCAGACCCTTTCGAGACGAACGAGCAGCATGATGATTGGAATGTGCAACGCCGCATTGGAAGTGTTGGACTACTGTGGAATCGACCAAGCGATGCATGGCTCGGTATTCGTGGCTTGAAGAGTGCTCGACGAAACGAATCCTTTGCAAGATTGTTAGTCGAGAAGAGGATTATTGAGATCCATGTGGAGGGTATACAGCATCCATTCTATATGCGGTCTGAAGACCAAGATGTATTAAACCAAGCGTTGTTATATGAACCCGTCGAGGAACGATCTAGTGTACTTGCACCTCTAGACAATTTATTGTGGGATCGTTTACTCATTAAGGAACTATTCGATTTTGAATATCGATGGGAGGTATATAAGCCTGT
>DFXU01000072.1 GCA_002383285.1 Caryophanales bacterium UBA4100 | reverse complement strand
CATCTGACAGCCAATCTCGCTGTGTCCCTTAATAATATCCCATTCCTCACTATTAAGAGGTCCCGGCTTCTTCAATATAGATTCAGGGAGCCCGAGGTTACCAACATCATGTAACAACACTAGTTCTCTAAGCATACCCATCTCATTCGAATTTGCAGCTACACCTAATCTGTTAGCGAAGATTACTACGAGATCAAGCATACTAGTCAATTGCTCTTCCTCTTCAAGGCCTTTCGTAACTAATGCCGTCGACACACCTTGTATCAGCTCAATACGAACCTGCTTGCGCTCAAGCAGCTTTTGTTTATACATTTGCTTCTCTGCAACACTGAACAAACTATTGAATGATACTGGAGCTTCTGTCGCTGTGGCGCTGCCAACAGCCATACTTAAGCTGACCGGATCAGCTAATTCTGCTCCACATGATTCTTTAAGGCGTTTAATCCAAGACGAGGCAATTAATTCGTCGGTATTAGGGAGTAACACCGTAAACTCATCCCCTCCCCATCTGCCAATGATAGCCGATTTGTCGAAGACACGATTAAGAATAGTCGAAGCCCTTACAAGCATTCTATCGCCTACAAGATGTCCGAACACATCATTGACCAGCTTGAGACCATTCATATCAATGACCAGCATACTGTATGGGAGCTGACTAAGTAATGTATCCTCTTCCATCAGCTTCTCAATATAGTGACGGTTGAATAGTGATGTTAACGAATCGTGATAGCTTAGGAACAGAACCTTCTCTTGTGATTCCAGCTGCTCAGTTACATCTGTTAATATAAACATGAGCAGGTGCTCCTCTGTATCATTATCCGCAACGATCATCTTGTATTCTGCAGCGATCCGTTTATCACCGATATAAACCATCCCAGGCATGTCACTGAGTAGCTCTATAGCAGCATCGGAGGTTGCTTCGAAGACAGAACGCAGATGCGTATTCATCCTCATCGTGTCCACAGACGAATGGCCCCATAATAGCTCTGATATATTAGCATTGATAATCTTCCGGTTGTGGAATATTCGCTCGCATTCTAAGCTGAAAGGCTGCCTCACTAGTAAATCCGGTCCAACTAACAGGAATCCCTGGTTGGCATGATCCAATAGATTTCTGATATCATTCTCCCTCTGCTTAAGCACCAATCCCTGTGAATCACTTATAGAAGAAATCTTCCTTGTTAATTTGCACAATTTCTCGTACTCTGCCAATAAGGCTTTGAAATTACCGAGATGCTCTTCATCCTTCATCTGTTCAGCAGATTCTAGCATAACAAGAGCTTTCTCGATTACAGACAATTCATATTGGAACAATTCCTTAGTTCTAGAAACCTCACTCACTCAGATTACCTCCTTCCTAGCGAATCTTTGCCGTTGCCGGTATGCCAAGACGAAATGACATAACTGTAATATCGTCCCGTTGGTTCTCTTCTCCCTTATATGCATTCAATTGCTCTATAAATGCGGTCTTCTGCTCTGGTAAGGAAAGATGTGAATAACGCTCGATCATTGCTGCAAATCGTTTCTTACCGAATGAATAGTCACGCTCTCCACCATTCTGATCATAAAACCCGTCTGTTGATAAATAGTAGATTGCCTCTCCAATGGGTAATTGGTGATTCGTATAGGAATAGCCCATAGGCGTTCTCCGATATCCAATACGTCTGCGATCTCCCTGCCAAATTTGTAAGCCATTACGATCTACGCAGTGCAAGACACAGCCTGCCCCTGCATAAGTAACTGAATCCGCACGGATACAGCATAACCCTATATCTAGTCCATCATCTGTATCACCGTCTAATTGTTCCTGATGCAGGGTTTCCTTCAGCATTTGGTTTAGTGCAGCTAATATTATTGCAGGATTATCGGCTCCCACCATATCTACAACACGATTAAGAGATGATACTGCAAGCAATGTCATGAATGCACCGGGTACTCCATGACCCGTACAATCACCAACAGCCACCAGAGTAGTCTCCCCTACACGCTTCATCCAGTAGAAGTCACCACCAACCACATCTCGTGGCTTCCACAATATAAAGTATTGCGGGAATTCCTCGATGATCTGGTCTTCACTAGGCAGTACTGACTCTTGTAGTCGCTTGGCATAATTTATGCTATCCATGACCTCTATGTTGCGCTCTGACAGCTCGCGCGTTCTCAACTCAACCGCTGTCTCAAGCTCGAAATTTAATGCAAGTGCTCGTTTATATGGATTTGCTAGCTTTCGTGATATATAGAAGAAGAAGAAGATAATGGATATGATAGAAATAACTACAGCAAGTATAGTATTCCAGCGAATCGTCTTTAGGAAGGAGACAGTCTCATCCCTTTCAACTTCAACAAGAAGCTGAAGGTGTGTGGATTGGAGCGGGTTACTGATCAAATCCATCAATTCCCCATCATTACTTACATATTCAATAATCTGCATTTCTTGCTTGTCGGATGACAATATTTGCTTATGTGCAGTTGAGCTCAATAAATCGCGAATATTCTTGCCGTTGTCTTCGTAGCTGTCTGACAAATATATCTTACCTGTATTATCAATTAACCACAGGTTCGTACCTTCATTGGTCTTGTATAATGTGAATTCATCGGATAGTCCCTGCAGGCTTATTCCTACACCTACGAATGCTACTGGCGAATCTAAAGGACCAGCCAGTGCATTGACGAAAGCGAATGCGCCAGCCAGCTCCTCATTGTAATCAAAATTAACATCAACTTCCTTGCGAGAAGCGATTGTCTGATAGAACCATTCATCATCAGGATCGTCTTCAGATAGAACATCAATCAACTCACCATAATGATTCCAGTAATGTCCGTTCGATACGTTGGTAATAAAAGCGTTACTATATTCTAGCTGCTCATAAATATACGCTGTCTTGCGGAATACTAGTTCAGTTAGTTGTTGATCGGTCTCACCGCTCGCTAGCCAATCGAGTATGACGGGGTCATGAGCCATCAATTGTGAGGTCTCAATAGCCCTATCTATTCGTGCATCTACCTTAGTTGAGATTAATTCAGCCATGGTAACTAAATCGCGGCTTTTCAGTTTTTTTACTACTTCCTTTTCGGTTAAGGTATAGACGTATGTTCCGATTAATAGGATGGAGAATACGATAAGAACACTAGCCAACATCATGACCTTGAATATGCCTGAATCCAAGGTCAGTCTGGATTTCAATTGCTCCTTCATTGTGATTCTTCCTTCGGAATAATCTGGAATGGTATGCTCAAATCCTCTTTAAACTCCTCAGCACATTCTAACTCGCTCTCATTATCTACATTATAGCGCCATTGAACTTGTATTTTCTTGCCTGTCAAATAGGCGTTATCTAGCTTCTCTAGCAGCATCATGAAACATTTCGTACTGCTTGTATTAATATAAGGAAGGTGGAGATCGATCAATACTGTTGTATCCTCTTGCATTATTATCAGATAATCCTCTAACCAGTTCAAGAGCGGCTCGTAGAATTTGTACGCATTCTCTGGATACGATTGACCGCTAATACTCAACAAACCTGAGATAGGATCGAATACTATCTCAGGTGTACTCTTCGTCGCAACTATGCTTAATTTATCCATGATGACACTCCTATACGATTGCCTTTAATGTAAAGAATGAGAGGATCTCATCTTGCTTAATGAAAGAGTATTGCAATGGAATCTTAGCTTTACGAGCCATGTCAATTAACCCCAGGCCCGCTCCCATACTACTAGGAGCTAAACCATCTTTCAGCTTAGTTTTATACATCGTCTTTAAGGTAGCTTTATCCGATTGAATAAGGATATCTAAGTGATCCCGCAAGGCATCGATATCGCTATTCTTTATTAAATTACCAGAGCATACATAGCTACCGTTCTGATCGGACTTACCAATAGTAACGATACTTGAATGAGCAATGAGCTCATACAGAGGGTGTCCGGATTGAATAGCACAATATTTGTTAATGTTCTGAGTTTGTTCAATAAAGAGTGAGAAGATATCAAACACTTCATTCTGTGGACGTTCATTAACTTCAAGGTATGATTTAACCGCCTCGCCATACTCCACAATCAATCCTTGAGTTAGCTTTCCTGTAAAGCTGATTAGGATCCCGCGGGATCTCAACAAATGCTGGACTTCAAGCATATCTGTGGTCATCCATCGATTCATTCCCTTACTATTGATTTTTGGACAAACCTTGCCCTATGCCATTGCAGTTCAAATAGAAGGCTTCTTGTTCGACATATTCGACAAAATCCGCTAGATTCCTGCCATATTGTCAAACAGAAGCCTTTAGTATTAATCCACTTAAATCCGATTAACTTGATATAATTTCTACAGATGCATCCATAAAGGCTTGGACCAACTCCTGCTCGGGAGGGCGGTCCGTAATAACCCGGTTAACAGCAGTTAAATCCGCAAACGAGAATAAATCCTTCATCCCAAACTTACTATGGTCCATAACTACATTAACTTCCGCAGCCTGTTCAATAACCAATCGTTTGATTTCCGCTTCATGCATATTGGAATTACTAAAGCCATGTCGCGCTGTAGCACCTGTAGCTCCTAGAAACACATGATCAAATGCTAATTTCGATAACGCATCACATGCTAGCGGGCCCACTAAGGTGGATGTTCTCTCTAGCAATATGCCGCCAATCACGATCGTCGATATATGCTTCCCTTGCAGCTCAGCGGCGATGTTCAGTGCATTAGTTACAACGGTAATGTTCATATTCGACTGTAGAGACTTGGCAACCTGTAAAGTTGTTGAGCCCCCATCTATAAAAACCGAATCGCCGGGTTGAATGTACTGCACGGCTTGCAGCCCTATTCTCACTTTCTCATCGATGAATACATGTGTGCGCTCTAGTAGCGCAATATCTTTGCCAATCAATATAGCACCGCCAAAGGTTCTCCGCAAATAACCTAACTGCTCAAGCCTCTCAAGATCTCTACGCAGCGTCATCTCTGTAACATCGAAGGTTTCCTTCAGCTCGGAGAGCTTAACCTCTCCATACAGAGCCATACGGTCCAATATCAGCTGTTGACGAGCGTTAACTTGATTGTGTGACATCGTGTGTCCCCCTGAACCATTAATCTTCTACTACAACTGGCATTCGTTCAATATGAGTATCCGTGAATATATCATACTCATCACGACTCGTGCTGGAAAATTCAGAGACGACCGCCCCTTCGGGGCCTGCTTGAAACCAATGCTTGGTGCCAGGCTGAATCGTATACTGTTCTCCAGGATTTAATTGGATCTCATGGAATACAGTATAGTAAGATTTACTATTCTTAGGGACAACAGCTTGAATCTGTTCACTACCCTCTCCCTCTACATAGAGGAATACCTTCCCCCAGCGGCAACGAAAGGTTTCCATCTTACCGGGATCTGAACCAATCGGGGGATGCATGTGCTCCGGACAGGTTTGCCGTGGGAACAATAGCAGCTCCTTCGCGCAATAGCGATCCGTGTTAATGTATGTAATTAATTCTAGCCCTTGGATAGCTAGCTCATTCAACCCGAAATCGGCCACCTCGATGTTAGCTATCTCTTCAGTAGTCAATTCAATCTTGCAGGCCTTTAACATTTCATATGCTCTCTCTTGGGCTTTTCTTACCTCACTTCTCTTCATATTCACTGCTCCTTTTCTACGAATAAATTCATTTTGTGCATACTTCATTCGTCCATAAGCCGCCGGTGGATTCATACCATCCCGGCATATGCAGCTTCATGTTACGTTTGGTCCAGCCACTCTGAATTCTTCCCTGGACATAAGGTAAGGCAGGAATACCGCTAGTTGCATCCGCCTGCTCAACATTACATGCCCCAACACCAACTGCTGTTTGTATCGTGTCCTCAATCGTAAAGCCTTGCAGCATACCGCATAGAAAGCCGGCAATTGTACAATCACCCGCTCCCGTTGTGCCAGCGACTTCTACATCGAAGCAAGGTGCAAGCAATTCTCGGTCTATCCAATTATCCATCTTCTCCAAGACAGGTGCACATAATCCACTCGCGGCAAGTCTTGCAGAATCCGCAGTTGTTCGTACATACAGACCATGCTCACCTAACTTCAATCCAACTATTGCTACACCCATCTCAAGCAATTCATTAGCCAGTTCAGAGAGCAATTCACCATCAACATAGGGTAGAATATCACCAGCTGGTGCTTCCTCTATCATTCTCTCATATTGTTCACGGTGCAGCATATAGAATATTTCTTCGAAGCTCGGTAGGAACACGTCTACGTAAGGTAAAACCTTGCCTAGAATAATTCTCCAATCCGCTTTGCCAGCAGCAGATTCAGGATCCGGCTTAGCTAAATCAAGAGAAACGGTCAGGCCGCTTGCGCTTACCATGCTCAACAGCAGCATTAATTGTTCACCTTGGTTCTCATACATCCTGCGCATTAGAGGCGGATACCCAAAGTGGAACATCCGAGCCCCCTCCAACTGCTCCACACTCAGATCAGTTGCTGAATAGGTATCATTGGCACCCGTACAATGCAGGAATATCCGATCAATATTCGGTGGGCTGATGACAATAGTATATGAGCTATGCTCAGATGGTGCAATGATCATACCGTCTACGATCTCTTCGCCATGCACTCTTAGCACATCCAAGATAACATCGCCAAGCTGATCATCCCCAATCTTGCCCATTAATTGGACGTTGTTCCCTAATCGATGAAGTGCAAGTCCGGTATTCGATACAGCTCCACCTGTCGCTAAGACAGCTGCCCCAACATCGACTAGCTTGCCGGGAACCAGGAGTGCATCTATACCCGTTCTCTTCTCCGATATGGATGGGATTATATCCAGGCAGATATGCCCTGCAACGATTACTTCCACGCCAGTTCGGGCCACTATTAATCCCTCCAATTAATTAATGCTGTGTTACCCGTACGATTAGATTCCAGCGCAGCTGTGAACACAAGATGGCTATCAGCTGCTTCATCTGGTGTTGCACAATGGAATTTCTGTTGCATCCCTTCACCATGAACTAATTCATCACAGAAAGCAGCCCACATCTGGAGAATCGAATCGGAGAAGCCAAACTCGAATATACCTCCTGTGATTGTCTGATAAGCTGATTTATAAGGAGCATCAACAATATGCCAAGCTTGAACACCACCAGGTATATATGGCAAGGATGCCACCTGCTTTGGATTCTTAGTTGTAAACTCTGCCGACAATTGGGTTCCTTGAATTCGGATAAACCAAGTATTGGCATGACCAGGTGCAATACGCTTTGTTGATAATACCATCGGAAAGCTTTGCTCCCCTGCTTCCACATCACATGCGAGTATTGCATTATCCCAGGTTTCACATGGCACCACATTGCCTTGATTATCTGGCCGCTCTGGCACGATCTGGGTCAATAAAGCCCGGACTGATTTTGGCTTCCAGCCAAACCGCATTGGCAGATGAAGGACATGCATCCCCAGATCACCCATACAACCATATTCGCCATTCGTTGCAATACGCCTCTTCCAATTGATCGCTTTGGTTGGGTCCAAGTCACTAGAATGCCAGAAACCCGCTTCCACCTCTATTATTTTGCCGAATTTCCCCTCTTGTACCCACTGTACTAACTGTTGAGCTCCTGGGTAGAAAGGGAATTCTGACGAACATCGAACAATAACCTCAGGATGCTTGTTAATCGCTTCTTGAACAAGTTGATTCGCTTTCTGATCGATTCCAAATGGCTTTTCACCTAATAAATGCTTGCCTGCTTCAATAATATCCACATAGATTTGTTCATGAAGATTGTGTGGGACAGCACAATAGATCGCTTCAATCATAGGATCAGCAAGCATCAGCTTATAGTCTGTATATGATTTCTCAACGCTAGGTATATGCTCTTCAAACCAAGCTGTCGCAGTTGCCACCGCATCACAAACCGCAACAATTCGTGGTTCGAAATCAACATTCGTTAGGTGACACCATCTTGCTGCTGCACTGGCAAATTCCTTACCCATTAATCCACAGCCAATAACGCCGAACCTTATTATTCTCTTAGACATAAGTGAGTAGACTCCTTTAATCATTATTTATTTCAGAAGAGCTAATGCATCTGATTCTGAAGCGCCATGATGAACGATCGACATCAATGCCTTCGTCATGCCTGCAGGATTAGGATGCTGGATCACATTCCGACCATAAACAATACCCGATGCACCTTGCTTCATCAATTCCACCGTACGGCTCATGATTTCCTCATCGCTCGCTCTACCTCCACCGCGAACCAATACCGGAATGCCAGAAGCGATTTCAATAACACGATGGTATTCCTTAACATCGTCACATGGATCACCTTTAATGACATCTGCACCTAATTCAACCGCTTGCCTGACTAAGGGTAGGATTTTGTTAATATCACCGTCCACCATATATCCGCCTTTAGCTTCATTCGCAAGCATGACTAATGGCTCAACCATTAAGGGCATGCCGTATTTCTCTGCTGCGGTTTTTAAGAGACTTACATTCTTCGCGCATTGATAGTGCAGCTCAGGCTGATTCGGCAGCAATAACAAATTCACACAAACCGCCACAGCATCCAAACGGACAGCATGCTCAATTGCATGATCAATCAACTCGCTAAATAGAAAGCGTGGAAGCTCATTGCCATAAATATTGGCTACATCTGTGCGAAGCACTAGACCAGGTTTTTGTTTGCCAGGGATCGATTGCAGATGCCTCGCCTGACCTATACTCAATTGAATACAATCTGGATTCGCGTCTACGATGGTTTCAATCGCCTGCTGCATGTGCTCAATACCTGCAAGAAAAGAGTTCTCATTAAAAAAACCATGATCAACTGCCACATCGAAGCATTTCCCTTGCGCACTAAACATTCGCTTTAATCTTGGGTTAACTGTCATTATCCAACCTCCAATTGTTCGTTGCGAACATATAATGTTCGTATATAACATAATACTAAGCTATTCCCTAAGCTTTGTCTAGGGTAAGTATTGCTTCAGTGAGAGCTATNNCATTCAAAGGCGGACGTAAACTCTTACAGCCATAGCTCTCCCTTACGCATCCTGTTTCTCCATTTTAGTGAGTTGCAATTCTATTTAAACGTAGAGATATTCCCGTTTTCCTTAGTAAAAAGCATACAAAAGAGCTCTACTCTTCTCGCCAAACGGCAAAAGCGCTTCGGTAAAACACACATTTCATGTGGCTAGCTGCGCGCCAAACACCAGATTTTCGGACCATCAATCGGCTTACATTTATTTCTATAATAACGAACGATTGCAGGCATAATTAAACGGCCTCAGTCCAATGGAATTTTGGACTAAGGCCGCTTCATGACTATTTATTATTTATACTGTCTACTTGACGGGGTGCAGTTCCATCATCAACTTTGAGACAGCCTCTCTTACTTATATTTCCTTCATAGCTTACATGAAATTTCTTCAGGTTATTCGTAAATAGCGGTAAGGATCGCACCGAGCTCTTCAATCGCTTGCTCTTCTTGCTCTCCATTCACCTCCAAGGTGACTTCTGAATGCTTGGCTAGCCCTAGAGCCATTACACCCAAGGAGCTCTTCCCATTCATCACCTTATTCTTGTGAATCAATTTAATATCACATGGAAAGGTAATAGCCTTGTCTACGAATGTCTTCGTTGGTCGAACGTGAAACCCTTGTGGATTCAGAATCATGAAAGTACGAGTTATCATAAGTCGCTCCCCATCTCTTCTATATATTCGGTAACATACTGTAAAACTTCCTGTTGACTGCTGAGCGTTAAGGCTTGTGTAGCAATAGGTACAAGCTTCTGATAATTATGATCTCCGATGATCTGTCTCGCTGGTAGAATGGAGCTGGCACTCATACTGAATTCATGGAGACCTAATCCTATTAATAGAGGTATTGCTGTAGGATCACCTGCCATCTCACCGCACATTCCAACCCATTTCCCTTCCTTACTCGCTGCATCAATGACCATCTTAATGAGCTTGAGTAGGGTAGGATGGCATGGCTGGTATAGGTAAGTAACCGCCTCATTCATTCGATCAGCAGCCATAGTATATTGTATCAAATCATTCGTACCAATACTAAAGAAATCCACCTCTCTTGCAAAAATATCCGCAGATAACGCAGCAGCAGGTATCTCCACCATCATACCAATCTCCAGCATCTCTGATACAGCGACGCCTTGCTCCTGAAGCTTCAATTTCTCCTCAAGTACAATTGATTTCGCTTTACGCCACTCTTCAATAACAGCAATCATCGGGAACATGATCTTCAGATTACCATGAATAGAGGCACGCAGTAATGCACGCAGCTGAATCCGGAATAGCTCCTCATGCTTAAAGCATAGGCGAAGCGCTCTCAGTCCTAGGAATGGATTACTTTCTTTAGGAAGCTCCATATAGGATAGCTCCTTATCTCCACCGATATCCAATGTCCGTATAACGACAGGCTTATTATCCATTTTTAATAGAACATGCTTATAAACCTCATACTGCTCATTCTCCGATGGGAAGCCGCCCCTGTCCATATATAGAAACTCGGTACGGAAGAGTCCGATGCCTTCTGCACCATTGTCTAATACCTTCTGCACATCCTCAAGATTGCCAATATTCGCTGCCAATTCAACCTGATGACCGTCCTTAGTGAAGGTTGGCAGATCTTTAAGCTTATGGTACTCTGCTCTCTGCAATTCATATTGCTTCAGCTTCTCTTGATATTCCAATAATTGCTCTTCAGTAGGATGTACGATGACTACACCCTCAATGGCATCTAGGATCACATAGGAATCACTATTAATATCGAGGGGACCCGCACCTACAATTGCAGGAATCCCTAAAGAACGGGCCATAATAGCGGAATGTGAGGTCCGACTTCCGACTTCACTAACGATCCCTTTGACAACATCAAGATTGAGACTGGACGTATCAGAAGGTGTTAGGTCTTCAGCAATGATTACACATTGCTCAGTCAGTGTGGCCAGGTCGATATTCGAAACTCCGCGAAGCTTATTCATGATCCGATCAGACACGTCACGGATATCTACTGCTCGAGCCCTGAGCAGCTCATTATCCATGCTCATGAACATCTCGATGAACATTTGTGACACCTCATAAAGTGCAAATTCAGCATTCATACTCTCTCGACCGATATTGTCAATAATCGTATCGACTAGCTCCGGATCACGTAATAATAGCAGATGACCCTCGAAGATTTCAGCCTTCTCTGGACCCAGTCGCTCTAAGGTAGATTGACGGATAACTTCTAATTGCTCTACCGCAGATGCTAGAGCAGCTTTAAATCTAATCTGTTCCTCGAGGGGATTAGCTACGGTTTGACGTTCTGGCAAGTATAGCTGCTTATCCAGCCTGTAAGCTGGTGCAATTGCATAACCAGGAGACGCTGCTATCCCTTTCCACTGCTTCGTTACCATATTCACCAATTGGAATCAACTCCTCTCATGCTTCCTACTTGTCAATATTAGCTCCTCATATTGTAGAACGATCTTAGCATGAAGAGGATGATCTCGATGAATACTAAGATAGTCAACAATCGTCTGATGAATGCCACGCTCATGAATCGCATGCTGAAGCTCAACTGCCTCCGGATCCTCTATCAGATCGAATTGTAATGCAGCTGCAATGGCCATCGTTAAGTGAGATACATCCAAACCGAGATCATATGCCAGACGGGCTGGTCTAACTAACCGATCATTGGCCGATAATTTGCGAATTGGCGATCTTCCTACCCTGCGAACATCGTCAGTTAAATACCGATTTGTGAAGCGATCCATAACCTTAAGGACATAGCTCTCATGCTCTATCCGATCAAAGCCATATTGTTGGCATAATAATTGTCCAGTTTCCTCTAGCACACCATGAACCTTAGAGCGAATCCCTTTATCCTCCATAGCACCTTGGATCGTCTCATAGCCTTGCAGATATCCATAATAGGCAGCACAGCAATGTCCAGTATTAACTGTGAATAATTTGCGAGCAATGAATGGCTCCAATGCATCTACATACTGTACACCTTCAATGACTGGATATCCTGGCACCATGCTGGATCGATCGACTATCCATTCGAAGAAAGGCTCTACAGTGACACTTAGAGGATCTTCATGGTGCTGGATTGGTACAATCCGATCTACCGCAGCATTCGGAAACTTAATACATCCATCTACTAGCAGTCGTTCTTCCTCAGTGAGATATTCATAGACGAGGCTTCTTAGCTGACTGCTTCCTCCAATCGTATTCTCGCAAGCGATGATATGCAATGGTTTCTCTGTCTGCTTAACACGAAGACGAATTCCTGTAGCGAGCACATGAGCGATATGCGGCAGTATCGATACACCAATCGCTGTCGTCACCAGGTCTGCCGTTGATACTGCCTCCGACACTTGAACGAGCTGGCTCCCATGGATAGCAGTCACATTCCTAACCGCTTCTATATTCTGATTCTCATTGGCCAGGGTTACTGTGTATTCACCTCGTTGCTGGAGAGCACTAACAATTTTATCACTAACATCAACGAAGGTTACCTCATAGCCTGCCCTTGCCAGCAATAGACCAATAAACCCTCTACCAATATTCCCCGCGCCAAAATGAACCGCCCTCATTGCTCCACACCCTCAAGAAAAATCTCTAATATCTCATCCTCAGAGGTTGCCTTCAATATTCGATCCATTGTTGCATCATCCGATACGATCATTGCAATACTTGTTAATAGATCCATATGGTCGTCTCCAATTGCAGCAATTCCCACAATCAAGCGTGCAATCTCACCACCGCCAAATTCAACGCCGTCTGGAACGACTAATACAGCTAACCCCGTTGAATTGATAAGCTTCTTGGCCTCATTCGTTCCATGCGGGATCGCCAAACCAGCTCCCATATACGTAGATAATTCCTCATCGCGCTTAAGCATATAATCAATATACGATGCTGGCACATGTCCATTGTCTACTAACAATTGACCTGCTAAGCGGATCGCTTCTGCTTTGTTGTTAACTTGAACATGAATTCGAATTTTCTCTCTGGACAGTATTGACATGGTTACCCTCTCCAATCTAGTTTTGTCTGTATGAAATACGAGAATTTGTTAGACAATAATTGCTTAATCGCTTCTTCATCCTCTGTTTCTAGGCTGCTTATCACACTCGGCTCTAGCAGCATTGCACTGATTTCACTCAGCACCTCTAATGTCTGTCTATCCATCTCATTCGGTCCAAGCATTAATAGTATTTGCTCTATCTGCTGATCATACTTACCTCCACTGTTTATTGGGTGGTCAAAGCGGAATAGCATAATCGTTGGAGTCAGAACTGCTTCGTGGCGTGTGTGGAATAACGCTAATCCAGAATTGGGCAACATAACTTGGCTGCCCAGCTCTTCTCTCGCCAATAATCGATCCATAACAGGTTGAAGCTGACTTAACTTTCCCTTCTCCCATAGCAAATCACACATATGTTGAACGATCGGTCTTAAGTCGGCTTGCACATTGTGTAGAGTTAATGAGTGGTTATGAACCTCAAACTGTTCAATGAGCCTCACAATGACCTGTGAGTACCTTCTAATATTGTCCAACCATCTAAATGACGAGGTAGATTGTGGATCCTCCAGCCTATTTTTCTTAGGAATACGCTTGAGTGTTATGTTCTGAATGAATAACCTTAGCTTCTCAACCTCATCCTTCGATAATAATGGACTTAGCTTAAAGTATTGATCAGAGGGTAGCGGAAGATCTACCGTGGAGATAACTAAATCATAATCCTCCTCAGATATTCGAGTTGCCTCAAACCACGAAATATGTGCAAGCAGCTCAATTTGGGGGAGCTCCTTCTCAATTCGAACAGCTAATAATTTGGACGATCCGATCCCGCTTGTGCATACGAGTAGGGCCCTTACTTTACGTGACAGCTGCTGAATACGTACCAATGCTGCGCCAAAGTGCATGACTAGAAATCCGATCTCTTCGTCGGGAATAACATATGGCAGCGGAATAGCTTGAATCGCAGCTTTAACTATATTGAACAAATCTTCATAATCCTTCTTAATCTGAGATAGGAGCGGATTTCTGATTAATTCGTTATTCTCAAGCCTTAATAGGACAGGTGCGACATGCTGTAACAGACCTTCTCGTAATGAACGATCCTGGTCGAACTCTACACCAAGCCGATCACCAACAAACCTAATTAAACTTGTAACAAACTCGAGCTGTTTGAGATCCTCATGCATATTAATAACCTGATCCTGATTATTACTCGCGCTCCATTCTCTTAACAGGTTCATAATATCCACTTCTTCTTGTCGGGGGAGATCTAGCAATACCAGCTCAGCAAAATAATCATACAGACGTTGATCCTCTATCGACACCTCCCGTTCATTGAGCAACAGCTCCTCAGGTCGAATGAGCTTACCATGACGAGCGCGGGTGATCGAAACTGTTAAGCGAATAAGCAAATACGTATACGCACCCTCTGTCAAGCTTGTTGGGTACTTCTCTTCTATTTTCCATAACGCTTTCTCAATGAGAAAAAACTGCTCTCTTTCAACTAAGGTTAATAATTGCCGACTTATTGGATCAGCTACAGATTCCGCACTTCCGAATAATAGAGAGTCATCCAAGTAGTCCTGTGTTAAGGTTACAATCGCATCTCTCTTGGCTTTCTCTGCGCCTATAATCTCTACTCCATAACCACGTCTTCGCACAAGTGTAAGCCCATGCTTCAGAATTCTGTTCTCCACTTCATCTAAATCATTACTTATTGTAGGAATAGCTGCCTGTAAATCGTGAGAAATAGAAAATAGCTTAATCGGCTCATCATTCTCCAGCAGCTTACAAATAATAAGAACTTTTCGCTCTTCTGCTGTATATTCCGTCGTTCTCATTTGATCCAATTCTTGCTCTAATATAATCAGCTGCTCTGGATTGGCGAATATTTGAATACCGATTCCAGCTTTTTTCATTAATGAAATTCCATAAGCATTCAGAATAACCTCAATCTCTGATAGCTCACGATGAATCGTCCTAGGACTGACATTAGTCTCTTGGGCAATATCTGCAACTGTCATCTCATTCTTCCGCTCTAACAGTATCTCTATGATTTGGCGTTGTCTATTGGATACCCTCACAACAACATCATCCTTCATTTCATATAGATTGCAATGAAGTAACGCCAACGATCTCATCGTCAGCGTTACTCATTCTATATAATTATTGTAATCGTTGAATCAATTTGTCGTATTCTGGGCTTTGGATAAAATCATGAATCGAGATGTGCTCTGCCTGCGGGAGCTTTGCTCTTGCGCGATCGGTTAAGGACGCATGCGTAACGACGATATCCGCATCAGCAGGAAGATCATTAATTGCCGTATTGATGACGGTAATCGGTAGACCGGCTTGCTTCACTTTTTTCCTAAACATCGAAGCTCCCATTGCACTTGAGCCCATTCCAGCATCACAAGCAAACACAATCTTCTTCACATCATGCTTTACAGCTGTTGCAGCTGTTGTCGAAATCGTTGCATTCGAAGTACTAACACCTTTAGCCTCACTCTTCATTGCATTCATCTTAGCTGTTGCTTGCTCAAGACTTTCTTCAGAATCAACATCCTTACTAGTTTTCAATAATAGTGCTGCTACTACGAAGGAAACGGCTGTTGCTATAATAATACCCGCAATTACAGAAAAGTACTCACCTTTCGGGGTCATAATCATATATGCAAAGATACTTCCCGGAGATGGAGCAGCTACAAGGCCGGTATTGAGTAGCGAGAATGTCAAGCTACCTGCGATACCTCCAGCGATTGCTGCAAGAATCAATCGAGGCTTCATAAGAATATACGGGAAGTAAATTTCATGAATACCACCAAGGAAGTGGATGATGATTGCTCCAGGAGCTGAATTCTTCACCAATCCTCGTCCGAATAACCAATATGCTAGCAATATTCCTAATCCAGGACCTGGATTAGATTCAAGCATGAACAATAACGACTTACCTGTTGTAGATGCTTCCTCTAGAGCAATTGGTCCCAATACGCCATGATTAATCGCGTTGTTCAAGAACAGCACCTTACCAGGCTCGATTAGAATATTCGCTAGTGGAATTAGATTATAATCAACTAACCAATCTACTGCATTGGACAGTAAATCACTGAATCCACTTACAATTGGACCAATAGCTTTATAAGAGAATATGGCTAAAGCACCACCGACAATACCCGCTGAGAAATTATTAACGAGCATTTCAAACCCTGCCTTAACCTTGCCCTCGAAGAGAGAATCAACCCATTTAATAACCCATGCAGATGCTGGACCAACAATCATAGCTCCTAGGAACATTGGGATATCCGTACCCACAATAACTCCCATTGTTCCGATAACACCAATTACAGCACCTCTTGTACCATAAATCATATTACCACCAGTATAACCGATCAACAGTGGCAGTAAAAAAGTAATCATCGGACCGACAAGCTTAGCCAGATCCTCATTAGGCAACCACCCTGTAGGTATGAACAGAGCTGTAATGAGCCCCCAAGCAATAAAAGCGCCTAGATTTGGCATAACCATGCCACTTAGAAAGCGACCAAATCGTTGAACTGAAACTTTTACATTTACCTTCGATTCCCTTTGAACTGCAGTATTCATTTATATGCCTCCTTCTCATTACCCAATACATGACATATTCTTAGGAGATCCTCACTCTGCTAGTCACGTTAGGTTCTATATTCATCCTAAGTTAAAACGCTTACATGGGCAAGGAATTGAAATTGAACTATTGTCATCTATACTGTTGACACTTTCTTTGGAAATATGATAAGCGCTCATAAAAAAAAAGGGTCAAGCAGTGACCTGCCAGACCCTTGAATATCGTGTTCACATGTTCTTATTGAGCTAGCTTAAGAATATGTAAAACATCCTCTTTGTGAATTTTCTTGAAGTTTCCGAGTGGACCATAAGCTACAGCTTTATCAGCCATCTCGCTGAAATGCTCATCGCTTGGCACTCCTAATTGATCTAATCGAACTGGAAGTCCCATCTCGCTGAAAAAGGATTCTAAACGACGAATTCCTTCGAGTGCGATGGCCTCAGGCGATTCAAAGCCTAGATCCACGTCCCAAACTCTTACGGCAAACTGGACAAACCGTTCCACATTCTCACGATACACATACTTCATCCAAGCCGGGAATACAACAGCTAGGCCCGCTCCATGAGGTACATCATATATGCCGCTTAGCTCGTGTTCAATATTATGTGAAGCCCAATCACCTATTCGTCCTGTACCTAATAAGTTGTTGTGCGCAATCGTGCCTGCCCACATTAT
Source organism: Caryophanales bacterium UBA4100 (assembly GCA_002383285.1). Lineage (GTDB taxonomy): Bacteria > Bacillota > Bacilli > Paenibacillales > UBA4045 > UBA4045. Next base: position 4,800 of record DFXU01000072.1, on the reverse strand, counting down.
CTCAGCACGCGCTTCATATTGACTCGGCTCACGCCATATGATCCTTGCATTATTAATTGCCGTCTTTAACGTTGCTTCACATAGTCTATCTGTAAGATCATTGTTACGGTTGGAAGTGAAGTATCTCTCCATAACGTGAGACATAATATCAGCTATGCCCACCATCGTCTGGAAGGGAGTAAGTGAATTTGTCAGCTCGGGATTAAGGATTGAGAATGTCGGGCGAATACAGTCAGCTCCCATACCTCGCTTATGCCAGCCATCCTCATTCGTAATGACTGAGCTATCGCTAGCTTCACTGCCTGCTGCAGCAATCGTTAATACCACACCAATCGGAAGTGCAGCTTGGGCTCTTGCCTTCGCAGAGTAGAAATCCCATACATTGCCTTCATATAACACACCAACTGCTATAGCCTTCGCAGAGTCAATAACACTACCACCACCGACTGCTAATATGAAATCTATATCATGCTCGCGACATAGTCGGATGCCCTCTTCCACAAGGCTTAATCTTGGATTAGGAAGAACCCCGCTTAATTCTACAAAGCTCACACCGGCTTCTGTTAGTGATTTTACGACACTGTCGTAGAGGCCTGTTTGCTTAATGCTTCCACCACCGTAGTGAATTAACACGCGTTTACTAAACTTTGCAGTTTCTACCCCAACCTGAAGATGAGTATCTTTGCCAAAAATAATCGCAGTACCATTCTGAAATACGAAATTATTCAATGTCTGCACGCTCCTACAATTATTATTCAAGCCCAACTATAATTATAACTCTGTTGACATTGATTTTTCAAATCCCCTATACTAAATAACAACAAATTAATAAGGAGACCTCTACAATGAATGAACTATCGTTCCGTTCCATGAAGCTGGTCCATCAGGATTTATTAGAAAGCCGAATAGAAATTATTAAACCACTATTAGAAACAGATCTGGAAAGCTACCATATCGTGAAGGACGCTGAAACAGGTGAGCACTATATTCACTATGTATATATTCATATAGACGTTAAAGGCAGCGGTGAGAAGGAGCTATTCCATCAATTTCTTCCCATCGAGAACGATGATGTGCTCGGTCTTCTATTCAATGATGAACCATACGCGTATCCGGAGCATTGGCATCATTCCTTTCTCCGTGGTGGTCCTAATGAAGGGTATATCTGGTTCGACCCCTCTTCGAAGAACGAATTTGAAGAGATGGAAGCTATTGCTCGAGAGATGGCTCAGCGTATCAAAGCATTCAAAGAGAAGGGAGCCTTCGATCAAGACTCCGTTCAGAAGCTTCTCGATGATGTGGATCGTCTATAACGTCTCAAGCCAGCTTATTCACTCGAAGTATCTTCCGAGCTCTCTCTCCGCACGGTAGCGAGAGTAATTAAACGATGGCCAATTGCGATCTGACTGAGTCAATCGAGAATATTCCTGCTGTAATAATTCCTCCATTATTCCACTCTCTTGGTTGCTGAAAGTTATAATGAGCGGAATGGCATCGGTAGATAATTCCATCAAGTAATACTCATCGATCTTCCCTTCCTGCACATATCGCTCTATGTTCTTCTCGGCGATCATCCGATCCATTCCGATGTAATTAATAGCTACATATGAGATTAAGCTAATTGCAATGAACATGCGAGCGAGTGAAATCTGCTTTATCCAAATTCTTAACCCTGCCACAACCAGCATAATCGCAAGATAGATCATAAAACCATGAGCAAGAAATCGAATGTACGTATACCCATAGGCTTCCTCATACAGATGCAATCGAATAAAGGCAGAGTAGAGCATCATGCTTGAGCATCCCACGAGTAGTGTCAGCATGATATCTATAAATTTATGTAAAAAGCTGTTACCTCTCCCTGCAAAATTCAAGACTCCAATTAGTACAATGAAATTAATTATCGATACGAAAATCAGTTCATTAAAACCACTTCTAGCATGCTCCGCGAAGGTCGTTCCCTCTGGAAGTATCCCATCCCATGCTCCGAACAAATAGGAAAATTGTACAATCACGAACAGTACGTAAACCATGTTCATACATATAAGAACTGTTGTAACAATGATAGGGTCTAATGTGAATTTGGCCTTCTCCATTCGATGTTCAACGGGCATCCCTTCACTAAAACGGTAAGAGTACGTGTCAATAAACCCCCACAGATAGCCGAATAGGAGTAGGAAGAGGACGAATACCCATGTCAGCCTAGCGATCCCTTCACCAATTGAGATTTCATTCAGCCAATGTGGTAGTTCGGTAAGAAAATGCCCGAATACACGATCCGCGGACGCCAATAAGGAAATTACGATGATCAGCAAAGGGACCGAGATAGCTAACCCTATCAGTACCTTAGCTATGACGGATTTATGTGTATCCTTCATGCTGTTACCCGTTACCATTCTTGACATTCTAAAGACCGTTGGTATGTGTCTTAAGCTCTGAGGAATGAGATGATCCAATGTATCAATTATCAATCGGATGCTCGACCATTCCCGCTTCTGCTTATTGTCGATGAATGTGATGTGTATAAAGATAAGTATGGGTATCAGAAGAAAATTTAGTGCATATAAGATCGGATTGTTAAATAATACATAGGTCGTAGACAGTGTAATAATAACGATGAACAAAGACCAGCTAGGAGCTGTATGGAATTGCAGCTGCTCCCTCAAGAAGGTAATAATGTACACATAAAAAACAATGATAAACATCGGATATGATATTCCAGGCATATTTCCAAAGAACAAATAATTATGTACACAAGCCAGAAGAAATGCAGCCACAAGCACTTGCTTTGGATCGTTTTTCTTGAGAACGTCAAGACCTAACATGAGCACTCCACCTTTTCTTCTTTTCTTTGCTATTCTTAGTATAGCTGATAAAATAGGAAGTAAAAGAGAAAGATTATCTTGATAAATTTCCTATTTTGGAGGTGAATCCTTATCAAATTATATAAGCAATATTTGCAGCTCCATTCCTGCTTCGGTGAGGGCGGGGAAACACTGATTACGCTTGACGAATTAGCAGAATCTCTTGCATGTACTCATCGCAATATGCTGTTTGTGCTCAATCGAATGCGAGATCAGGGTTGGATCATCTGGACACCAGCTCATGGCCGAGGTCGTCGATCTCATCTAAGCTTCCAGGCAAATCCTGAAGACATCGCGCTAAAGCTCATAATGAAATCCGTCACACAGAAGGAAATTCACCAGGTCATTGAGCAAGTCCGACTGTTCTCACACTCGCCTGCATTCGATGAAAGACTACAGCAATGGTTACTTACTTATTTCGGACATAGCTCAGAAATCGTGGATCACAAGCTGATCGATACGTTGCGCCTTCCAATAGGTCAGAAAATTCTCACTATAGATCCAATCTATACAAATTTACTCGCTGAGTCCTTCATATCAAGTCATGTATACGATGGCTTAGTGAGGAGGTCCTCGGCTTCTTCTGACGTGATACCCAACATTGCTCATGCATGGGAGGTTGATCATAGTCGGAAACGCTGGACCTTCTTCTTGCGGAAGGGAATTACCTTTCATAATGGCAAGCCGTTAGAAGCCGAGGATGTCGTCTTTACAATTGAGCGGTTACTCCAATCCTCTCACAGGATGCTATATCGCTCCATATTTGATGGAATTCGCACAGTCCATGCAACCGACCCGCTGACAGTGCATATCGAATTACAGGAACAGAACGAGCTATTCCTCTCGCTATTATGTACGAATCGAGCAGCAATAGTTCCCAATCGATTAGCTGACAGCGGGGAGGATAAATTTGGAACCGTGCCTATTGGTTCAGGTCCCTTCAAAATCGTCGATATGAATGAAGGTGCATGCATCTTGGAGGTCTTCAGCGATTATTACGCTGGCAGACCACACCTAGATCGGGTTGAAATCCTCTATGTTCCTTTCGAAGACAAGCAATCTCACCGCTTTAGTATCAATCCGTTCCAGGTCATTCACAACCCTAATTCACCTAACTATCAAGGAGAAGCTTGGAGTCAAATCCATTCGAATATAACAATTCGTAAATTCGTTACTTGCAACACGCTGAAATCCGGGCCATTAACGAATAGCGAAACCCGTACTCACTTATTTAAGTGCTTGGATAATATGACTGAATTGGGCATTAAGCATACTCCAAGCCAGGAAACACGAAATCTAAAGCTAATTACAATCGAGCAATATAAACAGGATGCGAATGCCCTGGCTAGTACACTGGAGAAATTCGGATATGATTGTCGTATTATGTTAGCTTCACCAGAGGAATTCAAAGGGTCTGTTCGACTAGAATCTGATCTGATCTTATTCTCAATTATTCGCGATCAGGATGAACAGCTAAGACTTTATGATCTGTATTCCTCCTTGTCTGAGCATGTAGAAGCACACACAAGAACATATATTCATGCTATTCTCCATCGTATTTGCAATGAATCAGATCCCTCAAGTAGAATCGAGCTTTTTCAGCAGATAGAGAATCAGCTTATTCGTAAGCGTCTGCTATTCATTCTAGACGAGAAACCGATCCACACCGCATTCCTTCCAACCATTAGAGGTGTAACGATGAATGCTCAAGGCTGGATCGATTTAAGAAGCATCTGGTTCCCCCCAATTTCTAAAAGCTAATGCATAATAAAAAAAGAGGCGCAAACTGCATTATTCGCAGCTCACGTCTCTATAAGATAGGATCAATAATTAGTCTGTTACTGCACCGAACGATGCAGAGGAAACCTGCTTCGCATACTTGGCTAACACTCCGCGTGTATATCGAAGCGGTCGCTCAACCCAAGCTTGGCGTCGC
>DFXU01000047.1 GCA_002383285.1 Caryophanales bacterium UBA4100 | reverse complement strand
CTCGTTTGTCACAAATATGTGATTTACGAACAGGAGGAACTATTAATGCGCAAAACGAAGATTGTATGTACGATTGGACCATCCAGTGAGGCCCCAGAAGTGCTCAAGAAGTTAATTGCAGCAGGTATGAACGTTGCGCGTCTAAACTTCTCACACGGTGATTTTGAAGAGCATGGTTCAAGAATCAACAATATCCGTGCTGTTTCTACAGAGCTTGGCACGAATACTGCGATCCTATTGGATACCAAGGGACCAGAAATTCGTACAGGCAAGCTAAAGGAAGAGCCTATCGATCTAGTTCAGGATGAGCATATTGTACTTACGACAGAAGAGATATTGGGAGATGCTAAGCGTATCTCTATCACGTATGCTGATCTTCCTAACGATGTACATATTGGTTCGACAATTCTGGTTGATGACGGTCTGATTGGATTAAGAGTAGTCTCAGTTGAAGGTACTGAGATCAAGTGTCTTATCGTGAATGGCGGTACACTGAAGAGTAAGAAGGGTGTTAATGTTCCTGGAGTTAGTATTTCACTACCAGGAATAACAGAGAAGGACCGAGCTGATATTATATTCGGTATTGAGCAAGGTGTAGATTTTATAGCAGCTTCATTCGTACGTAAAGCAGTTGACGTATTGGAAATCAGAGCACTTCTTGAAGAATATGATGCGAAGCACATTCAGATTATATCTAAGATCGAGAATCAAGAAGGCGTTGATAATCTAGATGAAATTCTTGAGGTGTCTGATGGTCTAATGGTAGCTCGGGGTGACCTCGGAGTTGAGATTCCAGCTGAAGAGGTACCTCTAGTGCAGAAGAACATGATTAAGAAATCTAATTTCGCCGGTAAGCCAGTAATTACGGCGACTCAGATGCTTGATTCTATGCAACGCAACCCACGTCCAACTAGAGCAGAAGCAAGTGATGTAGCGAATGCAATTTTCGATGGTACAGATGCAATTATGCTATCAGGTGAAACCGCTGCTGGTAAATACCCAGTGGAATCTGTACAAACGATGTCACGTATTGCAGAGAGAGCAGAATCCGCACTAGAATATCGGGAAATCCTAATAAAACAGAGCCTTGCTCAGCAAACAACGGTTACTGAGGCGATTAGCCAAGCGGTTGCTAATTCCGCTCTTGATTTAGATGCGAAGGCAATTATTACCGCAACCGAGAGTGGGTATACAGCTAGGATGATATCGAAATATCGTCCGAAAGCTCCCATTGTTGCTGTAACACCAAATCCACAGGTTATGCGTCGCTTAGCATTAATTTGGGGTGTGGTTACAGTCCAAGGTGAAGTCGCAAGAAGCACGGATGAGATGTTCGAGATGGCTGTAGAAGCTTGTGTGAATACTGGCCATATTCATCAAGGTGATCTGGTTGTTATCACCGCTGGGGTACCTGTTGGTCGATCAGGTACAACAAACTTGATCAAGGTTCACCATGTTGGTGAACTGATTGCCAAGGGTCAGGGCATCGGGAGTCAGAAAGCAACGGGGCATGTGCTTGTAGCTAATTCTCCTAAGGAAGCATTGGAGAGAGCGAATAAAGATAGCATTCTAGTTTTACATTCCACGGACATTGAATATATGCCGGCAATGAAACTCGCTGCAGGAGTTATCACTGAATCTGGTGGAATTACATCTCATGCAGCGATAGTAGGTCTAGAGCTTGGAATTCCTGTTATTGTCGGAGTAGAGAATGCACGTGATCTGCTCATGAATGTGGAGGAGATATCCATATATGCAGAGCTAGGGGTTATATACTCTGGTCGAGTGAAATATTTATAAGGTAATAATAATAGGTTCGATCACAGAGATATCAAGAAAGAGACCATAGGTATATGGTCTCTTTCTTGTAAATTGATGAAGATAGGAGTGAATGGGGAATATGGTGGAGGAAGAACGATTCAGACATCAGCTGCGTGTAAGATATCAAGAAACCGATCAGATGGGGGTAGTCTACCATGCTAATTATTTAAATTGGCTAGAAATTACTCGTACGGAATGGATCCGTGATTTGGGGATACCATACTCGCAATTAGAGGAGGCTGGGCTGCTATTGCCTGTGACTGAGGTACAGTTGAAATATATACATCCTGCACGTTATGATGATATGATTGAAGTTCATCTGCAGATTATAGATTGTAGTTATCTCCGGCTGAATTTTGAATATGAGGTTTATCGTATTCGTGATGGATTACTATTAGTATCGGGCACAACCCACCATATATGGGTTAACCGGGATTGGAAGCCGATAAGGCTAAATCGGCAGATGCCACAGTTATATGAGCTCATTGTGAGTAAGCAAAAGAAGAGATAATTCAAACTAGAGGAGCCTTATCATGTACCGAATCCTAATACTCATTATGATCGTAATTCCAGCTTTAGAGATATGGGGTTTAATCACGGTTGGCAGGCTGTTAGGTTCTTGGCAGACATTCGGTATTCTTATATTGTCCGGATTTATTGGTGCGTACCTAGCGAGAAGGGAAGGCAAACGAGTATGGACATTAGCGAAATTGCAGATGAATCAAGGGCAGGTTCCAACGCAATCGATACTCGATGGTATATGTATATTGGCAGGAGGATTACTACTTCTAACACCTGGCTTCTTAACAGACCTGATTGGTGTCTTATTAGTCATTCCACCGACTCGGACAATATTCAGAATTTGGTTAGTTGTATGGATCCAGAGGAGATTTCTAAGAGGTAATTTTCGTTTCTTCAGGAATAATTAAAGATCATTAGTCTTGTCAAAGTAATAACCATGAACGATATATCGCCTAATATCGCGAAATACATCTGCTCGATGAAAGGCAAACCCAAGCACCAGTGCGATTGGGCCAATAATTAATCCGAGTACTCCGAATAGCTTCAATCCTACAAATACCCCAATCAAGGTGACTAATGGATTTAATCCAATACTGCTTGATAATACCTTGGGCTCTGCGAGCTGTCTAGCAATTAGGATAATTCCGTATAATACACTTAAACCTATTCCGAATCCATAATCACCACTAATCAATACGATAATAATCCATGGGATAAAGACGGCACCTGTACCAAGGTAGGGCATGAGATCAACTAGACCGATTAATAGCCCAATGGATACTGCGTAGTCTACCCGAAGTAAGAATAGTCCTAGAATGACGAAGAAAGCTGTAATTGATATCAGAATAAACTGGGCTTTAAGAAAACCAAACAAAGCTTTACGTAAATCATTCCAAATTGTACTGACCGATATCTTGACCCGATCAGGCATTAAATTTCCGCTCCATTGTCTTATTCTATACCAGTCCTTGCTAATAAAGAAGGTTGCAATGAATGCAATAATTAAGCCAACAGCGACATTAGGTAAAGCGGTTAAGAAGGCAACCATGTATGCAGCAAGTTGTTGAAGAATACTTGTAACTGCTTCTGCGAGCTTGCCACCTACTGAATTAATCCCCGTATCGACAGATTCTTGGTCACCAATCTGTTGATAGAGGTTACTAATCTGATCAACCCAGTGATGAATCATATCGGAGCTAATAAATATGGATATATCTGTTAACCATTGCTCATAATTGTTGTTTATGAATATAGATAATCGTTGAATTTCATTTACAATTCGGAATACAACAAGTGTGATTAATCCGGATAATGTACTTAAGAATACTAAGATTCCGAGGGATACGGCTAACCAACGGTGCATTCTACCCTTCCGCTCAAGCCAATCTACAAGTGGGTTCAGCAGATAAGCGATAACCCAGCCTATGAGAAAAGGATATATGAGAGGGACGACGAAATAAATGGTTATTAATGATGCCGCGATTATGACGGAAACCCATACACCTCTTATCAGCTTACCAAGTAATGGTCTATCCATTATAGTTGAGTTCCCTCCCCAATTTGTTCCTTTTTGTAGTTATTGTATCATGAACAAGCTATAGAATAAATTTCTTATAGGTAGAAACAAGTAGAATTTACATAGTCTTTACAATTGAAGGCTCTTCTCCTAATGATCATCGTGCATACTTATGAATAGAATAAGGTCTAATTATGACGAAGGTAGGTATTAGAATGCCCGAGAAACAAGATAATAGCTTAACGTTACAAAACCAATACATTAATCGAGATCTGAGCTGGTTGGAGTTCAACCGTCGAGTGCTCGAGGAGGCACAAGACCCAACGACACCCTTGATTGAAAGGTTGAAATTCTTATCTATCGTGTCTACAAACTTGGATGAATATATGGGTGTACGAGTAGCAGGTATTCAAGTGCAATGGAAGGTAGGCTACGATAAGAAGGATTTTAGCGGATATACCCCGTCCGGTTTGTTGAGACGAATTGTTAGGCGAACGACCAAGCTTGTTACGGATCAATATCGTACATATCGAGAGCTTCTAAGACAAGCTGCTAAGGAAGGTATACATTTTCTGAATTATGAAGATTTGAATGTGACACAGAAGAGAAGCGTTGACCAATACTATCATGAGATTATATTCCCTGTGCTTACTCCAATGGCAGTAGATCAGAGTCGTCCCTTCCCGCTCGTTCACAATCATGGGCTCTATTTGTCGATTGTGTTACGTAAAGAGGGCGAGGTGGAAGCAGAGGAGCCTTACTTCTCAATCGTTCAGGTGCCATCCATTCTACCAAGATTCATTAGGCTTCCACGGCGGCACAATAGTAAGAAGCAAGAATATATTCTTCTTGAGCAAGTAATAAGTCAACACATACATACATTATATAGTGGTTATTCACCCATTGCGGTGCATCAGTTCCGTGTCACTCGTAATGCGGATCTGCCGCTAAACGAAGAGGAGGCAGAAGATTTACTCGAGCAAATAGAGAAGGAGCTTAGGAGAAGAAGATGGGGCATGCCAATTCGACTTGAGGTTGAACGTGGTATTCACCCATACGCGCTGGAGATGTTAGTAGATGAATTTGAAGTGGATGATCGAATATTCGGGATCGAAGGCCCACTTGATCTAAGTTATTTGATGAAATTCACGGATGAATTAATGAAGGTTGAGCACCTTCGATATCAGCGCATCGAACCAGTATACCCTGAACCACTCTCAGATCAATCCGATTTTTTTGAGGTCCTGAGACAGCAGGATGTGCTTGTGTTTCATCCTTATGAATCGTTTGAAGCTATATTGGATTTTATCGATCAAGCTGCCCATGATCCGAATGTTCTTGCCATTAAGATGACCTTGTATCGTGTGAGTGGAGATTCTTCATTGATTCGTTCATTGATGCAGGCAGCTGAAGCAGGCAAGCAAGTAACCGTCGTTGTAGAACTAAAGGCTCGATTCGATGAGGAAAGGAACATTGCATGGGCTAAGGAGCTGGAGAAGGCAGGCTGCCATGTTGTATATGGCCTAGCAGGATTAAAAACTCATGCGAAGATAACTTTAGTTGTTCGACAGGAGCATGGCAGGCTGGAGAGATATGTACATGTAGGTACAGGAAATTATAATGAGAGTACCGCACGTCTATACATAGATATAGGTTTGTTCACAGCAAATTCGGAGATTGGTGAGGATGCTTCTGTCTTATTTAATGAGATTACCGGGTATTCCTCTCCACGCGAATGGCGTCAAGTCGCAGTTGCGCCATCGGGCTTGCAAGACAAGCTCCTAGAATTAATTCATCGAGAGATGGCATGGGCCGCTAAAGGTCAGCCGGCTCATATTATTGCCAAGGTTAATTCACTCTCCAGTCAGGTACTCGTTGACGAGCTATATATAGCATCACAAGCAGGCGTGAAGATAGATCTCATCGTTAGAGGGATTTGTAGTCTTCGGCCTGGTGTACAAGGTTTAAGTGAGAATATTAGAGTCATTAGTATTGTTGATCGTTATCTAGAGCATACTCGTATATTCTACTTTGAGAATGGAGGGGAGACGGATGTGTGGCTCTCGAGTGCGGATTGGATGTCACGAAATCTTACTCGTAGAATCGAGCTTATGTGCCCAGTGCTCAACCCCAAGCTTAAGGGGTATGTTATCCGTATTCTAGAGAGCAG
>DFXU01000053.1 GCA_002383285.1 Caryophanales bacterium UBA4100 | reverse complement strand
TCATTCCATATATAATAGGCACCAAGATGATTCATAATGAATGTATAGATGGTTATCCAGAATTGCCGATCGGATTCTGGTGTACAGACCTCTTCCGTATAACTAGACTTACTAGTGTAGAAGTGATCAATTGCTTCAGCAAGTAACCCTTCTAATTTTACAGGCTCTACATGAAAGTCTTGCGTTCTTAGATATGTCATCATGATCTCGTGAGCCGCTGGAATTGTGATTAACGTATCTCCTGCATCGAAGAATATGGCTTTATAAGCGGTTATTGATTTTCTCATATTGTAAGTATACCCCCGAGCATTCATGTAACACAATCAATTAACGCTAAGCGTCTTGGATGTGGGTTTCTTCGAATTTATCTGGATTAAACCAATTTCCCCCGCTGCTTGCCCAAGTGCTGTCTAGTGGAATCCACTGCTCATGTTCGGAAACATATACCTCATTCCATGCATGAGGGCCATAACCACCTCGGCCATCATAACCAAGTCCAGTAATAACCTTCACTTCTAAGTTAATCGAACGAGCCATTACTGCATATAATCGAGAATAATCAATACAAACCCCCTTACGCGATTTGAATGTATCCTCCGGGCTCTGCTCCATCCATTTATTCTCTTCCTCATAGAGCCTTACCTTCTCATGATCATAGGCAATACGAGAGCCTACCCATTCATATAGGGCATAGGCCTTCTCTTCATCGGATTTCTTATCCTTGGTTATCTCAATTGCTGCACCTGCAATATCCTCCGGGATATGCAGATCAATGATTTCATATTTGCGCTGCAGTATATTCTGGAATTCCTGCTCAACTACCCTTGTGAATACAGGCACTTGAGAAGCAATAAAATCCTTAGAGAATGGTGCTAGAATTTGAGTTGCACCTTGTTGATATAGAGATGAATCCTGAGCATATTGAGAGAAAGTAGATTGCGGCTGCATGGTTACATATACGAATAGTACGGCAATAATGATAAGGGCTCTCGCTGCACCAAGAATAGAACCAATACCCATGCCGATTATTCCACTGCTTAACGTCTTCTTTGGCTGACTATTCACTTGTGCTTGGAAAGGACTCATTCCTCCTGCGAATATTGAAAAGCCATAGCTTAATAATGCTCGTATTCCAAAGTACAGTGGTACGAATATGGTAGCAAATCGCAGCAAAGAGAAGTCACGTAATCCAGTGATGAAAGTATAATAAAGCTGCTTTATGGGCCCTAGCTTCTCATTAGGGATGATCAAATTCTGATCTATTAACCACGTTTGGAACAATGGAGAGAGCTTCTCCGTAGCTTTCCATGCGAATAGTAGTGCTATAATCGTTATAGCACCATAACCAACTAGCTGGATTAACTGCTTGGCTGATGCTGATGCACCGCGTGCTAATCCGAGCGCCAGTGAAACCACGAACACGCATATTATCAACACAGTGATGAGATTCCATTGTAAGAATACATCTATGATATCAATCGTTTACCCTCCTCATGATACAGCAATATAATTCGATCCATAGATTATCAGAACAGCAACGATCGCGATAACTAGAAGCCATTTAATCATACTCTTAACGATCTTAAAAACGATGAAGATCCCAATAATTGCGACCAAAATAAATAACCAGCGATCCTGAGTAAAATCGATAAACTGCTCCATATGAACCCCCCACAATTGGTATTATCATATATAGCTTACCATAAATTCAATTGGAGAGAGAAGTGATGTAAGTAATGGAAACCAACGATGCGAAGCCAGTCATCATTGTTGAGGGTAAGAACGACCGAATTCGCTTAAGAGAGTTGCTTCAAGATGATGAGATTTCTATCTTATGCACCTATGGCACACCAGGGACAGGACGAATAGAAGAGATAAAGAATGAAGTAGGTGACCGTATGGTATACATATTCACGGACAATGATCGTTCAGGCGCACGAATACGTGGAGCACTTCGTGAAGCGCTCCCAGATGCAGAACACATCTATACACATAAAGGATATGCGGGAGTAGAGGGTACTCCGAATGAATATTTAATTGAGCGTCTTGAGAAGGCGGGTCTCATGGAAAAACAGTAGCAGATTCTGTTAGAACGGCAGTATTCCTAATCCTATAGCAGGCTTTGCATATCTGCTGCGATCTGTTCTACTGTTACTTCTAAATCNNAATTGGCATCGTACCAAGCACGAATCTGCCCCACATCATCAACAAGAACAAACATATTCTGATGGAAGAAATTGCCCTCCTTGTCCTTAAAAACCGATATTGCGAATTCCTTAGCCAGCTGTATCGTATAGTCTTCTTCACCACGTAAGAATGACCATCCACTAGTATCTGCATTGTAATTTGCTGAATACTTCAACAGCTGTTCAGTTGTATCTCGAATGGGATCGAAGGTTATAGAGAATATTGCTGTTTGGTCAGCGAAAATCTCACGCGACTTCAGCTCCGACTGAAGCTTGGACAGCATTGCAGTCGTAGGCGGGCATACATCCGGGCAATAGGAGAAGAAAAAATAAAATAACCTCACCTTTCCCTTCGTATTATCCAAAGTTACTGTTGCACCATTCGTGTCTTCAAGTAGAAAATCTGGTGCAGCACCGAATTCCCGCAAATCGGAATTGGATCCCATTGGTTTCCAGATCATAATAACGATAACTATGCACATGATTACAAGCGCACCGGGAAACCAGAAGCGCATAAGCTGTTTCATCTTGTTCTTCCCCCTAGGATATCTATCAGATCCTTGTTGTATCTATAATCATAACCAAGAATGTGATAAGCAAATAGTTAATTGAGAATATAAAGTTGCGCTTGGCCCATCTGTCATCATCCTTCGTAGCAAACCCTGCGAGGCATAACAGTAACCAGACAACACCCAGTACAAGCGCTGCTATGAAGTAATAGACTCCTACATAGTCCATAAAGTACAAAAGTAGAGAAACCGGAATCAACAAGACTACATATGGTATCATCTGGAGCTTCGTCCGATGTACACCCTTAACAACCGGAAGAATATGAAAGCCTGCAGCACGATATTCCTCCATCCTTCTTATGCCAAGTGCCCAGAAGTGGGGCGGCTGCCACAAGAAGAGAATACCGAATAAAATCCACGCACCAGCATCCATCGATCCGGTAACAGCTGTGTATCCAATAACTGGCGGCATTGCACCTGAGAAGGAACCCATAACTGTACTGAGGGTAGAGGATCTCTTCAACCATGCTGTATATATAATGACATACACGATCATACCGACAATACCTAACCATGCGGCCAACATGTTCGTAAGCAAGAAAAGCACCATCAGTCCTAACGCTCCCAAAATTGCTGCATACACGAATACACGTCTAGCTGCTATCCGACCAGAAGGAAGTGGTCTGCCGCTCGTCCGCTCCATTAATCCATCATAATTACGGTCTAAGTAATTGTTGAACACACAGGAGGAAGCCATAACCAGCGTTGTACCAATCAACATATAAATGAGTAAAGACCATTGTACGTTACCTTGCGATGCTACCCAGAAGCCAGCAAAAGCAGCAATTAAATTGGAACGTAGAATGCCCGGCTTGGTGAGTTGAATATAATCCCGGATCGATACCGGTTGGGCAATCGATTGATATTCCATTAAAATTCTATTCCTCCTATTCGTTAATCATCTGAATGTGACTAACGAGAACATTGATAAGCGGTCTAACATCATCATACTTAAAGTTGTGTTGCCATATGGCAACAACATTATTTCATCATAGCAACCCCGATAAAATATTACAATGTTTACAACAGGAAGCAACAAGCTCTTCTCCAAAATTTTCACAATGAAGTCACAAAAAGAGCTGTTTCGAAATAGACTGTGTACTGTAGATGTTAGCCTATATAAATCAGGCTCATGTGATCAAAAAACGTTTAAGGAGAGATACTTAATGATTAATAATCCTTATTACTCTGAAGCAAGAGGTGTGCCACAATCGTATGGCACGTATAATGGAGCAATGATGCAAGGTGTGCCAAGCGCCACCATGCCGATCATGGCACCTAGTACGAATACACCACCTATCTACCCAAGTGTTGGTTACCAACTTCCGATGTCGCCTGGGACTGGAATACCTGGGGTTCTACCCATTGAAGAATCTTACATCGAGAATATTCTGCGCTTAAACCTCGGAAAGGTTGCAACGTTATATATGACCTACGAGAATAACTCACAGTGGAACGCCAAGATTTTCAAAGGTGTTGTTGAAGCAGCTGGACGTGACCACATCATCATAAGCGATCCACAAACAGGCATGCGCCATCTGCTGTTAATGGTCAATTTAGATTATGCTACATTTGACGAAGAATTGAATTATGCTTACCCTACTAGATCACGTTCAAATTCTTTGGGCTAAATTTCCACATTTGTATTGGTTTCTTATTATCAAGCATCTCATTTAGCACTGCAGCGTAAGCTGAATTTGCTGCTTCCGTACGCTCCTGCTTCATTGTTATGAAATCTTCATCACTAACTTCTCGCCATATCTCCACGAATAACCCCGCTTGATCTGCACTCTCGAGCAGATCCATAGTGGGGTTGTTCTGCTTTATTCTGGTTATATATGCCAGGTAATCCTCGATGCGGTTACTAAAAATCATATATTCGACAAATACTACATACATTATTGTGCCTCCCTCCATATATTTTTTGTGGATTCATGATAAAATAGAATAAAGCTTACAAAATAATAAGTAATCTAATTATGTAAATATGTGAATTAAGAATAGGAGGATCTCATTGGATACAGGAACACATTTAGTCATTGGACTTGGCTTGGCAGGTTTAGCTTATATTGATCCAGTTGTTGCATCTAATTCTGAGCTCGCCACTGCCGTATTAATTGGTACTATCGTGGGCCAACAAGCACCCGATTTTGACACCATCATGCGAGTAAAGGGTAGTGCTGCTTATATAAAAAACCACCGTGGAATTTCTCATTCACTTCCAGCAATCGTTATATGGACAATGTTAATCACATTATCTCTCCAGCTCTTTTTTACCGGATTGCCTCTATTCCATCTTGGCCTCTGGGTACTGATTTCTGTGGCCGTACATGTATTCTCAGATATGTTTAATGCTTATGGGACGCAAGCGCTACGACCCATAACGAAGAAATGGATTGCGTGGAACATCATACACATCTTTGATCCAGTTATATTTACAACACACATCATCGCGATTCTTATCTGGGCTACTAAACTTGCAGACCCTGGTGTTGTGTTCCCAATACTGTACAGTCTTCTAATCGTATATTATGTAGTTAGGGTCTTTCAGCATAGTAAATGGGAACGCCAATTACCTATGATAGATAAGACATTCATCGAAGGGGAACGGTACATGCTCATTCCTACCATTCACTTTCTAAGGTGGAATGTTGTAAAACAGAAGCTTGATAACAATTATGCGTTGGGAGAGCTTCGTTCGGGATGGCTGCATTGGGTGGATACTACTCGCTCTGATCAGCATTCCGCGGTTGAAGCATCAAGATCTCACCCGAATATCCAAGCATTCCTTGGTTTTACATCAACCGTCTGTGCTGAAGTCAAGCATCATAGCTGGGGAAGTGAAGTGCGATGGACGGATGTACGCTATAGACATCGTAAAAACTATCCTTTCGTCGCAGTCGTTCTAATGGATCACGACCTGAATCCTTTAAGTTCTTATGTAGGTTGGATGAATGAAGACCGGGTTGAAAAAAAATTAGGGCTCAACAGCCTTTAACTGAGCCCTACTGTCATGTCTTTCTTAGAGTAGAAAACCCATTCGTTCTTTCACGGAGCGGAGCGTTGCATCGGCTACTGAGCCAACACGCTCCGCTCCTTCTTTGAGGATACGACTAATTTCACCTGATGCTCGGATGGTTCTGTACTTCTCCTGTAATGGTTCTATCACATTCACAACCTGCTCAGCCAAATCCTTCTTGAATTGACCATAACCTTGACCTTCATATCTTAATGAAACCTCATCGAGTGTCATGCCAGAGCAATTCGCATAAATTGTCATCAGGTTACTGATTTCCGGTTTGTTCTGCGGATCGAACTTAACCTCTCGTCCAGAATCAGTTGTAGAACGTGCAATTTTCTTGCGAATTTCATCAGGCGAATCCAGCAATGCAATGTAGCTGCCAGGATTAGGGCTGCTCTTGCTCATCTTCTTCGAAGCATCATCCAATGACATAATACGAGCACCTACTTTGGGGATAAATGGCTCTGGAATCTTAAATGTGTCTCCGTACTTTTGATTAAATCGTTGAGCGAGGTCACGCGTAAGCTCAAGATGCTGCTTCTGATCATCACCAACAGGAACAAGATCGGTATTATAGAGTAGAATATCAGCGGCCATCAGGGAGGGGTACACGAATAGCCCCGCACCGATTGAATCCTTGCCTACAGACTTATCCTTGAATTGTGTCATTCTTTCCAACTCACCCATATAAGTTTGAGTAGTTAAGNNAACAACCAACCTAGCTGTGCATGGGCAGAGACATGCGATTGCAAGAAGACCGCTGCTTTACTTGGATCAATACCCGCGGCAATGAATAGAGATGCAACGGATTCAGTTTGTTCACGAAGTGCCGCTGGCTCTTGGGGAACGGTAATAGCATGAAGATCCACCACCATAAAGTAACATTCATGCTCATGCTGTAAAGCAACAAAGTTCTGTAAAGCGCCAATATAATTACCTAATGTTAATTTTCCGCTTGGTTGAATACCTGACAATACTCGTTTCATAAGAAACCTCCCATTTTATTATTTTTGAGAACAAAAAAGACCCCTCACCCGTAAGGGACGAGAGGACGTGGTACCACCCTTGTTCGTTTCTAGCAATCAGAAACCTTTGTGCTCCAGTAACGAGGAACAACCGTCCGATCTACTGCACGCTGTCCATTTCATAGACACATGGTTCAATCTTCTGCTCCAGGACCCATTCGAACGCGGATAATTATCGATTCTCACCACACATCGACTCTCTAGAAAATTACATTCGCGCCTACTAATTCCCATCATTGCGATCATATTTACTTTTCATCATTGCACCTTGATTGGATTCATTATACATTGCACAGCATAATTGTCAATATCGATCCTCCAGCAGCTTCATCACATTCCGATATTTACCAAGACGTATAATCGAGTATTTTGTCAATATTGGATCATAATACCTAATGTGGAGGTGATCATTCATGGCACAAGGACAAAGTCGTTCAAGCAACACACTCGTTGTACCACAAGCAAATGCAGCGCTAGATCAAATGAAGTATGAAATAGCTCAAGAATTGGGCATCCAAATCCCACAAGATGGATACATGGGCTTCATGGCAACACGGGATACTGGTGCAATCGGTGGACATATTACACGTCGACTTGTACAAATCGCTGAACAGCAGCTCGCAGGGAAATTTACGAAGTAAAAAAATGTGAGCATGCATTTAAAACATCGTGAAAAAGCTATCCGAATACCCTTAGGAATTGGATAGCTTTTTTGTGTGCTTACGAATTATTTGTCCGTCTGCAAGTGATTCATGTTGTAGTTAGATTCAGAGAATATACTAGTATTCAAAGCGTTGTTCTTCATAGCAAATTCCAGCTGAATTTCACCATGCGTCCATTTCTTTCTCTCTAACGAGAGCAAACCGATGCGATGCAAAGCCTGGAGATGATGCTCAGATAAACCCGGTCCATCTATCTTCAATAGATCACCCTTGCTCTTCAGATCATGCTTTATTCCAAACTTCCCAATCAGATTATTGCGGATTTGCACAAAAATTGTTCCAGAAGCAAGTGAAGCTAACTCATCCCTGAGTTCTCGAAAAACCATCTCCAGCTGTCGGGTTAATGACAACGGTTCCAAAATCACTAAATTCCCTCCTTTCATTATTATTACTTGTATGTAGTAATATAGGTCGTAAGTATTATTATAATGAGTTTATATACCTATTTCAACATATTTTTACAAATTTATTACAAAATTATTGTATTTTTCAATGACTCGACAATAGACCGTTGAATATGTCGATGTTATAATGAAATACAAACATCATTCTTTTTTAAAGGGGACTACATATGAATTGGTTGAGCGAGAAATCGTTTAAGGCGAAATTAAGATTAGGATGCTATCTTATTGTAATCGTTTTCACATTGTTGTTGCTTATTGCTAGCTATTTGGATTTTTCGCTGATCTTAGTTGTTATCCTAGCAGTGGTTCTAGCTATTGCATCTTATCCCTTAATTAATTACCTAGAGAAGCTGCTTACTGAGCCAATCGATGCTATCTCGCGAGTAGCCTTAAACATCTCCAAGGGGGACTTCTCACAGAAAGTACATATTACCTCGAATGACGCAATGGGTGAGCTCGGGGTAAGCTTCAATAAAATGATGGATAAGCTTCGAGATATTCTGACAGAAACCAATGGAATTACAAAGCATGTCTCAGAATCCAGCAGACAAATTTATAGTCGCAACCAGAATCTTAAGGATGTCCTAAGTCAAGTAACCATCTCATCCGGCGAGCTTGCAACTGGCGCTTCCCAAATATCTGAGGATGTTGGTAGTATCTCAAATTCAATTCGAGATATTGAGCAGAAGGTAACCACCTATGCTCATTCCACCAAGGCAATGAATGACCGTTCAGAGCAAGCTGTACAATTAGTCGAGAAGGGCCGCTTCGCTGTTGAACGACAGGGTGAAGGAATGAAACGAAATGTTGATGCTACTAAGGCTGTCGCAGATACCATTGAGCAGCTAGCTAAGCAAGCCCAAGGCATTAGTAAAATCACAAAATCAATTTCAGAAATAGCTGAACAAACGAATCTATTATCACTCAATGCATCAATCGAAGCAGCAAGAGCTGGTGAACACGGTAAGGGCTTTGCAGTTGTTGCTCAAGAAGTGCGTAAGCTTGCTGAGGAGTCAACCTCCTCTACTAAAGAGGTGTTTAACTTGGTTCGCGCAATTGAACAAGGCATAAAGCTAGCTATTCAGAATATGGATGCTAACCAAGAAATCGTTCTAGCCCAGAATAATTTAATAAGTGAAACGGAGAAGGTATTCGAAGAGATTGTTGGCAGTGTTACTTTTATCACAGAACAGATTACTTCATTCGCTAAGGAAAGTGAAACCATGCTCGACAGTGCTAAGCTTATCTCGGCGGCAATGGAGAATATATCATCTATCACACAGCAATCTGCTGCTGGCACTGAGGAAGTCTCCGCATCAATGACCGAACAAATTGCCACTGTTCAGGCAATGGTCGAACAAGCTGAACAAATGCAACAAACGGTCGGCCAGCTTCAACGTACAATATCAGTGTTCAAGATGTAATTGATCAGCTTTGATCATAGTATAATATATTCACAAAAAAAATCGCGCTTTTGGAATGGTTGTGTGATGCTGCCATTATTACCAAAAGCGCGATTTTTATATACATTCCTCACTAAAAACCTAGGGTGCCCCTATTGGCCTCTTTGCGCACTGTTTACTTTGCCTGAATGTAACCTTCCGCTTTAAGCAGCTCGGCAATCAGAACTGCTCCGCCCGCTGCTCCGCGTAATGTATTATGCGATAGACCTACGAATTTATAATCATATATTGAATCCTCACGTAATCTGCCCACGGAAACTCCCATACCGCGCTCGATGTCACGATCAAGCTTCGTCTGCGGTCTGTTCTCTTCTTCAAAATAAGTAATAAACTGCTTCGGTGCGCTTGGTAACCCCAGCTCCTGTGGTCGCCCTAAGAATTGCAGCCAACGATTGAGAATTTCCTCTTTTGCAGGCTTGTTCTCGAACGAAACGAATACCGTTGCCAGATGTCCATCCGTTACGGGAACGCGAATACATTGCGTTGTAATCAAAGGTGCATTTGCTTTTATAATTTGATCATTTACAATGCTACCCCAGATACGAAGTGGCTCCTGCTCACTTTTTTCTTCCTCACCGCCAATATAAGGAATAACGTTATCTAACATATCGGGCCAATCTGTAAAATTCTTGCCTGCCCCGGAAATCGCTTGATACGTTGATGCAACCACCAATGTCGGCTTAAACTCTAACAGTGCATGCAGCGCTGGAACATAGCTCTGAATAGAACAGTTGGGCTTGACTGCAATAAACCCTGTTGATGTATTAAGCCGCTTTCTCTGAGCCGCGATTACTTCAATATGCCCTGGGTTAATTTCCGGAATTACCATTGGGATATCAGGCGTCCATCGGTGTGCTGAATTATTGGAAATGACCGGGGTACCGGCTTTGGCGTACGCCTCTTCCAACGCTTGAATTTCGTTCTTTTTCATATCAACTGCACAAAAAATAAAATCCACATTCGTCGCAACCTCATTTACTTTAGAAGCATCTTGAACAATGATGTTCTTCACTTCTTCAGGAATCGGGCTAGACAACTTCCATCTACCTTGCACAGATTCTTCATACGTTTTACCTGCCGAGCTGGCACTAGCCGCAATAGCTGTTACCTTAAACCAGGGGTGCTGATCCAATAGCTGTACGAACCGCTGACCAACCATACCCGTTCCTCCAACAATACCAACCTTCAGTTTCTGCATCATAAGATATTCAAATCCTTTCATTATTAGACACTATCAGATATCCTTTGTGAGGTAAACATACTTCTTAATGCTCATTTCGTTAGTTCTAAGAATAATCTAACGTCCTCAAGCGTTACGTCAACTGCTGCCTGCCAAAAATCCGGCTTAGTTAAGTCAACGCCCAGATGCTTGGCTGCAAGCTGCTCAACTGTCATAATTCCAGTGTCCCTTAGCAGAGCTACATACTTCTCAGCAAATCCAGAACCTTCTGCTATTGACTGAGCATAAAGACCTGCACTGAACAAGTAGCCAAAGGTGTAAGGGAAATTATAGAATGGGACATCCGTAAGATAAAAGTGAAGCTTAGCTGCCCAGAAGTGTGGATGATATTCCGACAATTCATTACAATATGCTTCCTTCTGAGCTCGAATCATCATTTCATTTAACTGTTTTGCAGAAACCAATCCTTCTTCACGCTTATGATAAAATTCATTCTCAAATAAGAATCTTGCATGAATATTCATGAAGAATGCGACAGAACGCTGAATCTTGTCTTCTAAGAGAGTGATCCGTTCTTGTTCTGTTCTAGCAGCTCGTACTGTTGCATCTGCGACGATTAATTCAGCGAAGGTTGAGGCAGTTTCCGCTACATTCATCGCGTAGTCCTGTGCAAGATGGGGTAAATCATTCATAACGTGCTGGTGATAAGCGTGCCCTAATTCGTGAGCTAGAGTAGAGACATTAGAAGCGGTTCCCGCATAAGTCATGAATATACGAGTTTCTTTGCTCATAGGGAATGAAGTACAGAATCCTCCAGGGCGTTTGCCTGGTCGGTCTTCGGCTTCAATCCAATGCTGTTGGAAAGCTAAGGTAGCAAATTCGGCCAGATCCCTGCTGAACAGACTGAATTGTTCAACAATCAATTGAGCCGCTGCTTCGAATGAGTAGCTCGTTTGCTCTCCAACCAACGGTACTTCAACATCATGCCAGCTTAATCGTTCAACACCTAGCAGATTAGCTTTTCTTCTGAAGTATTCAATAAACGGCTGTTTATTCGCTTCAATTACAGACCACATCGTTGACAAGGTTTGTTCACTCATACGATTCATTGCTAAGGGCTCTTTCAGTACAGAACCCCAGCCTCGTCTCTTGTATACACCTAATCTAAAGCCTGCCAAGTGATTTAAAGTATCTGCACAATGATCTGCCTGCTCCGACCATGCCTGCTCCCATAACTCGAATACATTTGATCTGACAGACCGATCCGAATGATTTAGTTGATTAGCAGCCTGCCCTGCCGACCAATCATGCTTGATTCCTTGTGCATCCTCATAAGTAACAACTACATGTCGTACAACTGTATTATAATGCTCACCCCATCCATGATAGCCATCGACTGCTAGCTCATTGATGAGTGTCTCCATCGTAGAAGACAGCTTTTCTTTAGCAAGCTCTCTGCGCTCCTGTAATGGGAATTTCACAGCTTGGATAAAATCGTATTGACACAGCTGTTCCCATTCCCTATTATCTAAAGTCAGAAACCAATCTTCCCAGTAATTTAATGCTGAAGCATAATCCGCGTATAAGCTTTTGATTATTCCCGTTAATCGCCTTGCCTCTTCATCGTTCTGATCTTGGGCATTCAAGCAGGATACGAATGAATCTGCCTCCCTAAGCGCACCTGTAATGAATTGAATACTATTCAGAAGTGTTAGCCACCCCTGCTCATCTTCAACCGGTATATTCTTAAGTATCAGCTTAGAGGTGAGCTGATCGAGTTCACCTCTAAGCTGTGTAACATGCTCTTTGAACAGAGAAGAAGCACTACCTCCAGGGAACATTTCCAATTTCCATCTTTGACTTATTGTGCCTAGCAAGTGACCACCACCTAATTAATTTGATAATACGATATCTTGCATGTAAAC
The DNA here is from genome assembly GCA_002383285.1 of Caryophanales bacterium UBA4100. Classification (GTDB taxonomy): domain Bacteria; phylum Bacillota; class Bacilli; order Paenibacillales; family UBA4045; genus UBA4045. Next base: position 9,991 of record DFXU01000053.1, on the reverse strand, counting down.
TAAAGCTATTCAATTATCTTACCGAATGGAGGACATTACGTGCAACCCCTACAAATATCTGCAGAAACCGCAATTAAATTATCCGAGCAGCTTAAAATCCCAATTGAACACCTGATGCATATGCCTAAGCATATTCTCTTGCAGAAATTGGCAGAACTCGCAGCTGAAGAACAGAAAAAAGACGACGGAGACAATCCGAAGCCTACAGTATAGCTGAAAATTATCTATTCGTTTATACTATGCTCTCTTTTCCTTCATTTCTTCAGGAAGCTCCAGCTTGGCGGCAATCATATCCTCACGGGTTGCTGCCCATTGCTCCCTGCAAGCCTTAATCATGGAAGCATCCATGATCCGTTTATCTTGTATAACTCTCGAAAACCATCGCACTGCATCATTATAGTTACCTAACCTGCGATGGAGCTCACCTATTAGGTACATCAAACGTGCATTGTTCAAATCCAACTGTTCGGTTTCGAAAACTTGAATATATGCATCAAGAGCAAATTTCATGAATCGCATTTCATTCGCTTGATCATCTTTTGCTCTGTGTAACCAGGAGATATGATGTAGTAACCCCGCAATTATCCTTGGTTTCTCTTCTTTAATCTGACAACACAATAGTGCCAGCTTCATCGTTTGCATCGCATCGTCCCACGTACGTTCCCCACTATAATCTCGCATCTTCCATTGAGAACCTATCTTCTCTTTAAAAACGGTCTTCTGGTCCTTCGATAATTTGTTCTCTGTATGCTCTGTAGTCGCAAATCCACAGAACGGACAAACTCTTACGACATAATAATCTGGATTAATTTCTTTATAATGACTATAAAAATCAGTGTCCTTAGCATAGGATTTTTTAAAGCTGGGGCGCACTCTTGATGATTTAAAGGAATTCTCACAATTTATACAATTTATATTGACAAGAAACAGTGGTTCCAACAAAAAAGAACCCCCCTTTTTTTTTGTAATTAAGAAACTTAACTAGGTAATATTGATTAATCCGATGAAGAATAGAATAAAAAAACAGTACTGCAGACTCAATTATTTCTATTATAGCATGCGCATACATAGGATAATAGCACAACAGAGTAGGACTAGCTGTGAACTTTATCAACTAAGATTGGAGAGAATTCCATGCCTATATCATCTCAATTCAAATTTCTAATTATATTACTTCCATGGACTGCTTTGCTGCTACTGATGCCATTATTCCCCGAGCAAACGATCTCTTCAGCTCTGCAGGGTGTCTCTATATGGTGGGATGTCTTATTCCCTGCATTGTTCCCATTCTTCGTTATCTCCGAGCTTCTGCTTGGATTCGGTCTTGTCCACTTTATAGGAGGCTTATTTGACCCTATGATGCGACCGATCTTCCGTATACCAGGTTATGGTGGTTTTGTAATGGCTATGGGATTCGCTGCCGGTTATCCTATTAGCGCAAGGTTGACATCTCAGCTCTGGGAAAGAAAGTTAATTGATCGTGACGAGGCCGAGCGTCTTGTCGCATTCACATCCACATCAGATCCCATTTTTCTCATTGGTGCAGTTGCAGTTGGTTTTTTTCATAACCCTAGTTTAGCTGTTATACTCGCAATATCACACTATGGTGGGGGACTAATATTGGGATTACTCATGAGGTATCATGGGAAGCAAACCCCCTTTATTGTCTTTCCAGTCATTAAGGAGCAAGGCTCCATATTGAAGAATGCGTTTATAGCAATGCATAAAGCCCGAATACAGGATGGACGATCTTTAGGTTTAATGCTTCAACAAGCGATTCAAACTAGCCTAAAGTTAGTTTTTATGATTGGGGGGCTGGTCATCTTTGTCTCCGTGATTCTAGAGCAGCTTTCCTTAATTGGTCTATTAAATTTCACCTACTCCATATTAGCTAATCTCTTACAGCTTATTAAGCTTCCTGCACAATTATCCCCCTCCTTAGTGGATGGGATATTCGAGGTAACCCTGGGCGCCAAAGCCGTCGGTAGTTCGGCATCCACTATCCCTCTCATCCATAAGGTAGCGTTCGCTTCATTCATCCTATCCTGGGCCGGTTTATGTGTGCATGCACAAATTTCAAGCTTGCTTAGTCGGACAGATCTTCGCTATACACCATTTCTATTAGCTAGATTGTTACACGCTGTCATTGCGATGTTACTTGTCTATATCCTCTGGCTTCCAACAGAAGGCATAAGAGCAGCTGTGGAAGTGTTCATCCCTGTAGGTGGTTTATCTGCATTCAATCCGTCATTTCAGTTCAGCTTTATTATTATCCTGGGAGCTTTAGCCCTACCTTTGCTTCTTATATCTCTCTGCTCCTTTATCTACATAACGATCAACCGATTGTTTCGTGCAGCTTGATGCTATAAGTTGTTTTCATTCATAATATTGATTATGATGGAATCATCTATCTTGAAATGAGGAAAACAAACTTGTTAAATTATTCCGTGCTCAATCGTGGCGATGAAGATTCCGTACGTCTTACCACACAATTTCACCAACTTGCATCTGAATCAGGACGAATGATAGAAAACGATAAAACACCCGACATTGTTGTATCTATTGGCGGTGACGGTACTTTATTACACGCATTCCATACCTATGCTGATCAGTGGGAGAGTATCTCATTTGTAGGCGTACATACAGGTCATTTGGGTTTTTTTGCTGATTGGAAATCAGGCGAGATCGAAGAGCTTGTTTACTCCATGGCTAATCATACACTGGGTAAGGATATTCGTATTGTCCAATATCCCCTAGTAGAGATAGTAATTACGAATAAATCAGAATCGACGATACATTATGCCCTTAATGAATTTACTGTCAAGGGCGAAGAAGGCACGCTAGTTGCTCAGTTAAATATTAACGATGAGATGTTCGAGATGTTCCGAGGGGACGGCATCTGTGTCTCAACTCCATCTGGGAGCACTGCATATAATAAAAGCCTAGGCGGTGCCATCATTCATCCTTCTCACGAATCTATTCAAATCGCTGAGATTGCTTCAATTAACAACCGGGTATTCCGTACGTTAGGCTCATCAATGATTCTTCCGAGCCATCATCACTGTGATATAATTCCGCGAACAGGACAAAAACTACACCTCTCTATTGATCATACCCACAAAGAGATGGTGGATGTGGACAATATTCGCTGTAGGGTCTCTATTCGAAAAGCTAAATTCGCTCGCTATCGCCCCTTCCCCTTCTGGACAAGGGTTAAGGAAGCTTTCATCAACAATGATTCATCCTATTAGTAATTGAGAAGCTAATCTATTCGGAGGGATCATCTTCTATAGGTACAATAGGTCGCCTTTCCTCCGTTTGAACCTGACTAGTATTCTGGCCTTTCTCAATAACGAAGTAGGCGCAACCAAAATTGCAATATTCATTCAAGTAATCTTGTAAGCTAATAATATTCGTATCCTTATTCGCTTTAGAGCTATTCTCCTTAAAGAACCCTTTAAGCCGTAACTGGCTATATCCCCAATCGCCAACAATGTAATCATATCGATCCAATACATCACTATAGCGTTCCTTGAATGCATCGGGATTCCATCCATCTTTGTGCTCAAGTGTAAGCTTATAAGTTTTATCATTGATTTGAATCATGATGAATGTCTCCTCCTAACAATTAATTCATCGAAGTAACGGTCTCGTTCGCTGCTTGAAGCTGTTCATGTGCATGGTAGGAGCTGCGGACTAGTGGACCGGATTCCACATGACTAAATCCTCTCTTCATCCCCTCAGACTTAAGCTCAGCAAATTCATCTGGTGTGTAGTACTTCTTAATCTTCAGATGTGTCTTGGTAGGCTGCAAATATTGACCTATCGTAAGAATATTCACATCCATTGCACGTAGATCCTCCATCGTATGAACAATCTCATCTGTTGACTCTCCAAGCCCAACCATAATACTGGACTTAGTAGGAATAGTAGGCGCTAACTGCTTAGATCTTGCTAAGAGCTCTAATGAACGAGCATATTTGGCTTTAGAACGCACTCGATCAGATAGTCGCTCAACAGTTTCAATATTGTGATTAAGCATGTCCGGCTTCGCTTCTAATACAGCTAATAGTGCATCAGCATCACCCTGGAAATCTGGTATTAATACCTCCACGCTACATAATGGAGAAGATAATCGAATTTGTCTAATTGTCTCTGCGAAGATGGAGGCTCCCCCATCTGCTAAATCATCTCTAGCGACAGAGGTTACAACAACGTGCTTCAGGCCCATCTGAACAACTGCTTCAGCTACGCGTGTAGGCTCTTGAACGTCAAGCTCTGTTGGCAAACCAGTGTTGACCGCACAGAATCGGCAAGCTCTTGTACAGACGCTGCCAAGGATCATGAACGTTGCTGTTCGACTAGCCCAGCATTCATGTATATTCGGGCATTTCGCTTCTTCACATACCGTATGTAAGGTGCTGCTCCTCATTATTTCCTTGAGTTGCTTGAAATTCTCACCTTTGGTTAACTTTATCTTAAGCCATTCTGGTTTTCTCTCTATTTGGTCGGTCGGCAATGCTAACTTCTCCTTCCGGTTTTGGCTCTCTCAAGGAACCTATCTTATGTATTATATCATGAATGGCCAAACATTCCACATTGAGTCCCATTCTGTTATGATTAGGCTATGCTTACATAAACGACTAAGCTAACGAAGATGAGGTGTTGGGAATTGAAATTAGAACAAATTCTACAGAAAGTCCAATCGGGCGAATTAGAGCCCGCGGAAGCAGTCAAGCAGATCAATCATCTATCATCTATAGATGGACGGGTTGCAGACCTCGGATTTGCTCAGTTAGATGTGGACCGAGAAGCAAGAACAGGATTTCCTGAGGTTATCTTTGGAGAGAGCAAGACCGCAGAACAGATTGGCTCAATCATCATTGAGATGAGAAAATTTAATGATCGCGTTATTGCTACACGCGTTGATGCCGATAAAGCTGCTCAAGTCATGTTAACTATTCCAGATCTGTCATATCATGCTGAAGCAAGAACTCTGCTCTGGCTTAAGCAAACACCGAGCTTTACACAATCAGAGTACATAGCGATTGTCTGTGCAGGAACCTCCGATGTACCAGTCGCGGAAGAGGCAGCGATTATTGCGGAATGTATGAATTGCCGAGTTGAGCGGGTATATGATGTTGGGGTTGCCGGCATACATCGTCTCTTCGCCCAACTACCCGTTATTCGTGGTGCGGCAGCTGTCATTGTTGTTGCTGGTATGGAAGGTGCTCTAGCCAGCGTTCTAGGCGGGCTTGTTTCACGACCAGTGATCGCTGTTCCTACTAGCTGTGGATATGGGGCTAACTTCCAAGGTTTATCCGCTCTATTGTCGATGTTGAATGCCTGTTCCCCTGGTATCGTTGTTGTTAACATTGATAACGGTTTTGGGGCAGGATACTTTGCCGGAATGTTAATTTCAAACCAAGAGAAATCGGAGTGATTATAGCGTGAGAGTATTATATGTAGACTGCTTCTCAGGGATAAGTGGAGATATGACAATAGCTGCGTTAGTGGATGCAGGGGCCGATAAAGCTTATATAGAGCAGGAATTACAAAAGATCAATTTGGAGCCTTATACGCTGGAGTGGAGAACGGTTGTCAAGTGTGGGATTACAGCACTCAAATTCGATGTCATCCTTGATCCAGATCATCCACCTGTACACCATAGGCACTATAGTACAATTGTAGATGCTATTCAGAAAGCGGGCTTTAATGAGAATGTAACCCGATTAAGCTTAGCCATCTTCAAGAAAATTGGACAAGCCGAAGCGAAAATTCACAATATACCATTGGAGAACGTTCACTTTCATGAGGTCGGTGCTATTGATTCTGTTGTTGATGTTGTTGGAACCGCGTTGGCTTTGGATTCATTGCAGATTGGTAAGATTATAAGTGCTCATGTACCGCTTGGCTCGGGCATCGTCGAGTGCGACCATGGATTTTACCCCATACCAGCCCCAGCTACATTAGAAATGATGAAAGGGCTACCTATTGCACCAACGCCATTCCATAAGGAAATGACAACTCCAACAGGTGCTGCTATTATCTCAATCCTTGCTCAGGAGTTTACGAGAGGGATTCCGATGATGGTCATTGAGTCAATAGGATACGGTGCTGGCACAAGAGATCTACCGAAGCACCCGAATGTGCTCAGAGTCGTTATAGGGGAAGCTGACGAGCACTTACAGCAATGGCAGCCACCACATCAACACACTGACCAAGATCATGTACACCACGAGCACGTTCATGAGCACAGTCATGAATATGATCATGGTCATAAGCACGAGCACGGACACTCTCATAATCACGAGCATGGACACAGCCACGAGCACGGACACTCTCATAATCACGAGCATAGACACAGCCATGAGCATAGCCATGAGGACGGACACAAGCACAGCCATTCTCATGATCAATCAAATTCATCTAATAGCCTTAACAAACAAGCTGAGCATAAACATTAGTTTCAATCCGTAATAAAGCCTGTCGACTATTTCATTATTGTTTCGTTACGAGTGAATAAATAGTTTGCCTTAGCTCATATAAACCATCTATTCACTCTTCGTATGAGCTGTCCGTTGAAAAGAGTTGAAAAGGACATTTGGTTGTTGGATTAACACGAGTTTCAGCGCTATTGCTCCTACTGAGGAGCACTGTAGCGCTGAAACTTGCGTTATTGGCTTAAAATTTGGATTTGAGTATGATTTAGCGAAATCTAACTACATGATAGCGCCATTCGCAGCGTTATTCCATTGTGAAGCCTTTGCTTGGTCAATCCAAAATAATTGAATCCTTCTGCTAGCAAGACGGTCTCAGCATTACTCCCCCTGCTTAAATAGCCTCTTCACTTCGTCGTATACCCGCTTCAGCGGAACGTGATATTCTCTGGCAATAGCTTCACACTCCTTAAATTCGGGTGCGTATTGAATTAACTTATTCTGATAGTAGCCAACTTTAATATGTACCGGTCCCCAAGTAGTCTCAACAATTACGAATTCACGACCAAGCCGATGACAGGCAGCATGTAAATAACGAAGACCTAACGTGGTCGTCTCGCTGAATATTATATTCTCGATTCTGTCAAGCTGATCATCCTGCACTAGGACATTAAGCATCAGGCCGGGTCGACCTTTCTTCATGATAATAGGTATCCAATATACGTCATTGGCACCGACCTCGAATAATCGATCCGTGATAAACGATGTAAATTCGGGATTCATATCATCAATATTCGCTTGAATAAGTAACATATCGGCATCTGTATGCTCTGAACGGTGATTGAATTCCATCAATTATCAGTCTCCTTCTTTAAGAGTATGATACATAAAATCACTCCTCTTGAACATGATAAAGTTTATCAAAGCTTGTTCAGTACCACTTCTATACTAGGAACAAGCATGAATTCGAGAGGGCGTTGCTATTATGCTTCGATGCAGGATCATTTTGTTATGTCTGTGTGTATGCTTCCTTAGCTCATCAGCTACAGCACATGCTACAACGAATAAATCACAAGCAACAAAAACTAACGACTCCAATGAATTCACAGAACGATACAATCTAATTCAACAAATAAGTATCACAACAGGTATACCCTGGACTTACTTAGCCGCGATCGATCAATATGAGCGTAGCATGACAACAATGAATAAGAAGGATCGACCTGTCAGGGATGGTCTAGTGGCCATTTATTATTCCGAAGAACAGTGGGCTGGCACACTAAACCCCAACCAAGCAGATCAAGAACCTGGCTCAATTGCATTCTTCGGGGGGATAGGACTAGATGGTAATGGAGATGGACTTGCCGACAGACAATCAGACGTTGACGTACTTTATACGATGGCTATGAATGTTTTGCATAGCGGCACTTCTATCCAGGATTTTCGTATTGGCTTATGGGAGACGTATAAGAACCCACGTAGTGTCGAACGAATCCTGCAATTTGCACAGATTTACTCTGAGTTCGAGACCCTCGAGCTTACGACTCACTCATTCCCGCTCCCACTAAGGGCCGACTATTCTTACCGTAGCACATGGGGGGCCAAACGCGGCTGGGGCGGTCGACGAAGTCACGAAGGCACTGATTTGTTCGCCTCCTATGGCTATCCTGTTCGAAGCACCTGCTATGGCATCGTAGAAATTCTAGGCTGGAATCGCTTCGGAGGATGGAGAGTCGGAATACGTAGCATTAATAATGTATATCACTATTACGCTCATCTATCTGGTTTCAGCAAGGAAATTAAACAGGGAACAATCGTTTCTCCAGGAGAAACGATTGGTTGGGTTGGCAGCTCAGGCTATGGGAAACCAGGTACACAAGGTAAATTCCCGCCCCACCTACACTATGGACTTTATCGTGATGCAGGTTATACTGATTGGTCCTTCGACCCCTACCCTTATTTACTTCGTTGGGAGCGCGAGGAAAGATTGAGGAAGCGAAAGCAGTAAGTGTTTATTCTTCTGTATTCTGCTTACTGCTATCCTGCTCTTTGATTAAATCAGGCAATGCAATATTCGGCGGTAAGGGTTGCGATTCCCCAACCGGATTTCCTTTTCCGTCAAAATAGTACATCGGCACATCACCAACCACTAGCAAGTAGGAGATTGGGATTTCTGTATCCACGATCTCTGGCTTAGTGTCAAAAGGAATAATAATTGTGACCTCAGCTATGATCCGTATATAGACCTCTACAAGCAGCATATTGATGCCTGCATTCTTCTGCCGCGTACTCAGGTCTACCTTAACAGCACCAGCCGGCACAAATCGAATAGGAATATCAGGACCGAAGGAAGCAACAATTGCGCTATTAAATGCTAATCCCAATGGAATATGTTCGGGAATCGTCTCAAGATTCTGTAGTGTATTCTGAACAATATTCACCGTATCTCCTGCTATCTTCATATGCTCAGCATAGTTCAGCATGAATCCGGTTATCTTGCCACTATTATCTTCTTTCCAATCAATGAGCCTGTCAAAATTAGTTCCCTGAGCGATTTTCTCAGTTATTGCAGTATTAATCGCCTCCGTTGCCTTCTGTTTGACCCGAATAGCAGCAACATTCATTAGCGGCGGACGAAGGTTCTTCTCGAGAAAGATAAAAGTCTGTAAGGATGAGAAGGCGAACAAGAATAAGATAACTAGAATGATCCTTTTCTTACCTGTTGATTGATGCTTAGCACTTCTCCATCTTCTCGCCACGGTTATAAATCCCCCTGGATAGGTTAGTTATGTTCATATATATGCCCACAACTAATTAATCAGAAGAATTCCTTTAACTATACTCAAGTGAATCCCATAATCCCCACAAGTACATAATGCCCAAAGCTCTGTCATTCAAGCCGTATCCTGGTCTGCATACCTCACCCCATATATGCCTTCCGTGGTCGGGTCTTGCATATCCGGTAAATCCACTATCATGATACGCTTTTACGATACCGGCAATATCAACCGTCCCATCCGAAGTCCTATGTGAGGTTTCGATAAAGTCGCCATTATCATACACTCTGATATTACGAATATGAGCGAATGGTATACGATCCGCAAACTCACGTACCATTGCCGGAATATCATTCTCAGGATTAGCCCCAAGTGACCCACTGCATAACGTGACCCCATTATAAGGATTGTCTACTAGCTTCAATAATCTACGAATATTATCCTGCGAGTTTACGATTCGTGGCAATCCAAACATGGACCAAGGTGGATCATCAGGATGAATAGCCATACTAATATTATGAAGCTCTGCGACAGGGATGATCTGTTCTAGGAAGTAGCGAAGATTATCCCATAGATCCTCTTCTGTCACATTACGATAAGCCTCGAACAGCTGTGAAAGCCTCTCCATTCGCTCTGGCTCCCAGCCTGGCATCGTAAATTTAGGATTCTCATTAATCGTTCGAACAAGCTCCATCGGGTCTATATGTTGAATAAGGGCCTTCTCATAGAACAACGCATTAGAACCATCCTCTAACTCCTTATATAGATCAGTCC
>DFXU01000094.1 GCA_002383285.1 Caryophanales bacterium UBA4100 | reverse complement strand
CAGAGCTTAATGATATGCACCTATCAGATTATAAGGTTCGTGTAATCGATGAGAAGGACGCTACCGCCGCTAAGGTTCGTGTTCTTGTTGAATCTACTGATTTCTTGAATACATGGAACACAGTTGGTGTATCTGAGAACATTATTGAGGCAAGCTGGAAAGCTCTTATCGATAGTATTCGTTATGCATTAATCGGTAAGATCAAGCTCAAGATTGTGGGAGAAGCAAGCAAAGAACGTCAAGGAATTATGAATCATTAAATTAATGAGATTATTTCAAGTTAGTTGAGGTTGGATTCTTGTAATCCAACCTTTGCCTATTTCATCCACTTCATGATATGTCGTTCTAGCTGAGACTTGTCGATAAGTCCAAAATACATCTCGACTATGACACCCTCATGATTAATAAGATACGATGTTGGATAACCATCAACTCGATATTTACCTCGTGTCACATCTCCATGCACATCTAATAATGTTGGGAATGTCAGCTCATATTCCAAGACGAAATCAATTGCCGCCGCTTTACTGTCCTGATGGGTTGCATTAATTGCATATAAGTCTAGTCGATCCTGATATTTGGTATAAATACTTTGTAAATCCCCAGCCTCCATATGACAAGGTTCGCACCAGGAAGCCCAGAAATTAATAAGCAATAGCTTGTCTCTCTGACCCCCTACATGATATTTCTTACCATCTAATCCGGATAATTCAAATGCAGGAGCTAGAAAATCTGGTCTCGGAGCTTCCTTCGTAACTGCACTTACATCGGTAGTTGCTTGACTCTGATATAAAGCGCATAAGGCAAGAATCACAATTAAGGTTACAATTCCTATATTCTTCTTCATAATCTTATCATGTCTTCTCTGTATCATCTTCATACGTTAGGGGTAGATTAATATTCAACTTCGACCTATGAGGAGCTACGTCAATGCACTCCAAATCAGCGAAATCAGCGAAATTATACAAATCAACTCAACCATCAAAATCAGACCATTTATCAAAATCAAGTCCTTCCAAGAATTCAGGTGAATCAAAGGGTCATACGATGGAATTCTTAGCCATCGCTAGTGTTCCTTTGGTATTAGTTCTTGGTAATTCAATGTTAATTCCCGTTTTGCCAGCAATGAAAAAAGCACTCAACATCACTCAATTTCAAACAAGCTTAATCATCACTCTGTTCTCACTTACCGCAGCTATTGCTATTCCCATAATCGGTTATTTATCCGATCGCTATGGTCGGAAGATCATCATTATTCCCGCTTTAATTGTTTATGGCTCTGCGGGTGTACTTGCTGGCTTTGGCGCTATATGGGAGTCCTACCCGGTTATTATTGTTGCCAGAACACTACAGGGCTTGGGAGCCGCAGGTACTGCCCCAATCGCCATGGCTCTTGTGGGTGACATGTATAAAGGAGCTACCGAAAGTCAAGCATTAGGGCTTGTAGAGGCATCTAATGGTGCGGGCAAGGTAATCAGCCCCATTATCGGTTCCTTACTTGCACTGATTGTATGGTATGCGGCTTTTTTCGCCTTCCCCCTCGTGTGTGTATTAGCAATTGTTGCATTAATATGGGCGGTAAAGGAGCCCAAGAGGCAAGAGAAGCCTACAGAATTTAAGGCGTATATACACTCAATCAGAGAGATATTCAAGCAGAAGGGTAAGTGGCTGATTCCCTCATTCTTCGCAGGTTCACTAGCGCTGTTCATCTTATTCGGAGTGCTGTTCTACTTATCCGATATTCTTGAGAAGAAACCATATACCATTGATGGGGTTATTAAAGGTCTTGTGTTGGCTATACCGCTCATGGGGCTTGTCATCACTTCCTTCACAACAGGAAGCTTAATCAAGAAGAATGGGGTGCTTATGCGTTGGTTAATGAATATTGGCCTCGCCTTGATGACAACCGCCCTGACATTAACTATATTCTTCTATGAGAACATCTACGTATTCATTGGGCTATTAACCCTCAGCAGCATTGGAACAGGATTGCTCCTGCCTTGCTTGAATACCATGATTACCGGTAGTGTAGAGAAGCAGCAACGCGGGATGATTACTTCACTTTACAGTAGCCTGCGCTTTCTCGGCGTAGCTTTCGGGCCTCCATTATTCGGTTGGATGATGGCCGTTTCACACCAGACTGTATTTATAACTGTCTCCTCCCTTGCTCTAATAACTCTGGGTTTAGTGTTTTTCTTAATTAAACCAGACAAGCAGGTTAACTAAAGGCTATTCTAGTCAGAGGTCCATTGATATAGACCCTTATCGAATAACAGCATTCATAGCATTCATGTATTCATATGCTATAATGCTGGTATGCATATACATTTACCTGGTCCAATCTATGGTCAAATCATACAACATAGCAGGCTGCTCTTGCCCGATGAAGCTTGTGGGGCATTATTAGGCATACAGCGTTCTATGATTATTGATATCCAACAGTTTATTCCCCTATCCAATATTGCTATTCATCGCAAGACGGCATTCCGAATCGATGAGCGTGAATGGATACAGCTATTGTTCAAGGGCCCAGCCAATGGTCGACAGGTATTGGGCTTGATTCATTCTCATCCAGCAACGTCTGCAACCCCCTCATCCGCCGATCTTGATACACTTTGGCATACCATTCCAACCCAGTGGATCATTTCTTTCGCAGACACGAATAATCCCGTCCTGAAAGCTTTTCGCTTCCATATAGATGGGACCTATGAGGATCTAAATTGGCGTATAAGGAACTAATGTCTGCTCAGATACATATATAAATCACCTAAAGTTATCACCTGTCTATCTGTGATTTCAGCTATAAATTTCACCCACAGCTTAGCTGTCATCAGACTATCCTCTAGGGCATGATGTCGAGTTGTTACAGGAATCTCATACATATTCAATAAACGTTCTAGATCATATGACTTCAAATCTGGATGCAGCCACTTCGCAATCATCATTGTGTCTATTACTCTGTGGGTTAAATTTACCTTAGAAGTTTTCCACAAAGCCGCATTCAAAAATTGCTTGTCATGCCCTGTGCCATGCGCGATCAAAATCCTCTTCTGTACAAAGTCAAAAAATTGATGTAGAACTTCGATTAGTTGGGGTGCGGATTCTGCCATCTCCATCGTAATTCCCGTAAGCTCTTGAATCATCAACGGAATAGTTTTGAGTGGATTAACCAAACTATGATATGTTTGATTATCATTAATTACATTCCCAGATACAGTTACTGCCCCGAATGATATGATCTCATCTCCATTGTATGGGTTAAATCCGGTCGTCTCAAGATCGAATACAGCGACCTCCAATGATTGTAGAGGCAAGTCGAACAATGACGTTTGCCTTTGCAGCTTCATTGCGGACCTAATAAAAGCCATCTGCTGTGCGCTTTGTGAACCAAATACTGAAGCTACAGCTGGGGTTATCCCCCCTTTTTTATATATATTCCACATTCGACCTACAGGTCCCAGCTGATCTCCCATTATGGTCCCTCCTACTTATCTGTTACCTGCTCAATATCAACCGTTTAATATATTTCTGTAATTGTTCACCTACTCGAAGGCAATCCTTTATTTTACTCGTCACTTCTTTATTTAAATCCAGCGCACTGAGCTTACCACGGCTGGAATAATATCCGTCTTCAAGCTGGAAGGCTGTCATTGATCGAAGCCATAATATATATTCGAAGGCTATTCGCCATTGCTCATACTGTTCATTACCGATCTGATCTCTTAAGGAATCTAACCTTTCGAGTGTAGATGTTGTAAGAATGCCATACTTGATACATAAGAGACGAATCGCATTGACAAAAGGAATGTAAGCTCCATATTTAATATCAAACCCACCTGCATCCTCGCCATAAGCCTCTCTAATTAAATTGCCAAATGGACCGATTACAACTTTATGTCTGAGCGTGTTCCTGAGCAGAGCTTCTAAGCTGCCTGGTGTACGCTGTACGAGCTTGTCAAAGTCTTGCTTCAACTGGTTGACTAATGCCTGATCCCCATATATACAACGGGAGTCTGCAACAATTAGTAATTGCCGAATGGATTCCCATGATGCATCGAGGAACCATTCCTCCATCATCTGCTTCCAAGCTTCAGCGGATTTACGCCACTGCTTATTGCTTGCCACTACCCTTCCTTCACACGGAGGATACCCTACTGTCTTCAAACCTTGTTCTATAACACTGGCTAGCTGTTCAAAGTAATAATGTGCATCTTCATTACAATTAGTTGAGTAGATTAAACCATTATCTTGATCACTCCAAAGCGTTTGTTCACAACGACCACCACTCCCAAAGAGAATAAAGGCGTATGATATAGGCGCCCTACCCAAACCGCACTCTACAAGTTGGGTTTCTGAGATTAAAACCGTCTTCTGAATAATTAAATCATGTACCTTATTTACAATTGCTACCCAATTTACATGAGTTGAAAAGAAGAGACGATCATGAAGCTCATTCTGGACTTGGTCTCGTAACAGGCGCAATTGCTCGAAGGTAGTTATCTTCTGAATACGCTGTTCCAAGCTTCCCAAAATTTTCTCCATGATACGTCTCCTTTATTGAGTGGTTTATTTCGAGACTATCATACTAAATTATTGCTTTGTCTGCCTAGTGTAACGATTATATTGAGCTTGAAGCATTCTTCATTTGCTCAGGATAACCATAAACGCCATGCTCACTTAGATCTAGACCGATAATCTCTTCCTCTTCAGTTACCCGAAGCCCAATTACAGCTTTGATAATGATCAATACAATGAATGAAGCAGCAAGAGCATAAGCAGCGACTGCACCTACAGAAAGTGCTTGTATTCCTAGTTGATGGAATCCCCCGCCGTAGAACAAGCCAGCTGATCCTGTTGCAGCTCTTTCAGCTAATTCAGGTGTGGCAAAAAGTCCATTCGCCAGCGTCCCCCAGATACCAGCCATACCATGTACGGATAGTGCATAGATCGGGTCATCAATTCCTAATTTCTCGAACATCTTCGTGCTGGCGTATACTAAGATACCTGCAATAAATCCAATTACAGCTGCAGCCCAAGGCTCAACGAATGCACATGATGCAGTAATGGCTACTAAACCTGCTAGAGCACCATTCAGCATCGTTGTAATATCCGCTTTACCCATGAAGATCCACGAGATAATCAAGGCAGCAACCGCACCAGCAGCAGCACCTAACTGCGTAGTGAATGCTACATAACCAAGAAAGCCATCACCGACACCTAACGTACTACCTGCATTAAATCCAAACCAACCTACCCATAATAATAATACACCTAATGCTGTGAATACTTGGTTGTGTCCGAATATTTCATTCACCTTACCATCCTTACCAAACTTACCGATACGAGGCTTCAACAATATCGTTGCAGCTAAGGCTGCGCAAGCACCTGTTAAGTGAACAACGCTTGAGCCCGCGAAATCTTGTGCACCATGATTAAACAACCAACCATCTGCACTCCAAATCCAATGAGCAATAACAGGATAAATCATTGCTACGAAAGCTATTGTAAATAGGAAGTAAGCACCTAGCTTAGCACGTTCTGCAAATCCTCCCCAAGCAATTGTCAAGGCGATAGCGGCGAATGCTAGCTGGAATACGAAGAATATAGTGGGAGGTAGCGTTGAGCCCTCCTCAGCAACAAACCCCGGATCGAACATAAAGGTATCCAGCCCCATAAATCCACTACCACTTCCGAAGGCAACACCATATCCAACTGCCCAGTAAACAAGTGTACAAAGCCCTACAGTGAAAATTGTCTTACCTGCAACATGTCCTGCATTCTTCATTCGAGTAGAGCCGGCTTCCAACAGTATAAATCCACCCTGCATTAATAAGACGAGAATAAATGATAGCATTACCCAAACTGAGTTTAGACCTAATTCCGTAAAATCCATTTCAACCACTCCTTAATGTTAGTTTATATGACATGAATTAATTCCTAAAGTCATTATAGTCTGGATGTAATGGTTTTACAATAGATAATTTTGATAAATAGCCAAAAATCCGAAAATTAATTACCTTTATAACAAAAATAATTCGTTTTTAGCTTATTTATGTAATGAAATATGACATCGGTACCCAATAATTACCTTGCATTTCTTTATTTTCAATTGCAAATCCTTATCACTACCTACTATAACTGCGAAACTATTTTAAAGTCATTTCGTATTGAAAGTATAAATATGAGCAAGAACTACAGATCATGGAGGTATGTTAATGTTTCCTTATTTTTTCACTCAGTGGGACATTCTGATTTTTGCAGCATTCGGGCTCTCAATGTGGGCTTCATTCCGTGTTAAGAGTACCTTCCGCCGTTGGTCACAAGTACCCATACATTCCCGAATGACTGGATATGAAGCTGCGAGACGCATGCTCGATGCCAATGGATTACACGATGTGCCGGTAGAAGCTATCCCTGGACAACTAACAGACCATTACGATCCAATGAAGCGTGTCGTTCGGTTGTCAGAGCCTGTATACTATGAACACACCATCGCGGCAGTATCCGTTGCATGCCATGAGGTTGGTCATGCAATACAGCACAGCAGCCATTACCCAGCGCTTGTCATGCGCCACCGAATGTTCCCGCTCGTCAATTTCACCTCAGGAATCTCACCATATTTAATCATTGCGGGTATACTTCTTAGCATGACAAACTTAATCTTTATTGGAATTATATTATTCTCCGCTGCTGTAGCATTCCAACTGATTACATTACCAGTCGAATTCAACGCTTCCAGTCGCGCTAGACAACAGATGGTTACCCAAGGCTTCATCAATGAACAAGAAAATATTGGAGCAGGCAAAGTTCTTAATGCAGCCGCCCTGACTTACGTAGCAGCAGCATTAGTGTCACTACTCCAATTATTAAAGTTTGTTATGATTTTCTTGAACAATCGCAGATAATGCAACATAAACAGGGGCAGCGAGAAGTAGATTTCCTACTTTTCACTGCCCCTGTCATCATATTTTTGAAAGTTATAAACTCATTTATTCGCACTGAAATATTCATCGGTTAAGAAACGACGGAACATCTCCGCAACGATAGGAAGCTTCTCATCAGATCGTCTAATTAGTCCAATAGTGCGAGTCACTAAAGGTTCAGCGACCTTAATCTTTATAGGTTGTAATGGTCCAGTATCGACCAACGCCATCTCAGGCAGTAGACTAACACCCATCCCCGCTGCGACCAATCCACGTATTGTATCTGTCTCCTCGCCTTCAAAGCCAATATTCGGTTTAAACCCAGCCTTCATGCACGCTTCAACAACTATAGGTCTTAAGGAATAACCTTCACTAAACAACACAAAGGCCTCTTCCTTTAACTGCTCCAATCGAAGCGTCTGGTATTCAGCCAGAATATGGTTAGGAGGTAATATCGCGAATAGCTCCTCGGTGATTAGTAGCTCGCCTGTGACATGACCATGCTTTTCCGGAAAGGGTGAGATGAGCGCTAAGTCCACCTCATTGTTAATCACATCATTTATTAAACTATTAAATTTGCCTTGCCTAAACTTAAACTTCACATTCGGATGCTCCTGACGAAATTGAGCTACGACCGATGGAACTAGGTTCACTCCAAGGCTGTGCGGAAAACCTAGACGGATTTCTCCTAGCTCTGGGTCAAGCAGCTCACGAATTTCAAGAACGGATTTCTCCAAATCCGTAAGAATCGTCTCAATTCTAGTCAAGAACAGTTTACCAGCTGGTGTTAAATGAACATTGCGACCAACATGCATGAATAAGCTGATCCCTAACTCTTCTTCGAGCTGATGAATTTGACGACTAACCGCTGATTGAGCTACATGCAGCTCTTCGGCAGCTTTTGTATAATGTTCCTTACGAGCAACTTTAACAAAATATTGCAGCTGCCTGAGCTCCATGCTGTGCCTCCTCAAATTTCACTTCTTCAGATAATTATTATCGCACTGATTGGACAATTGCAATTTATAAATATTATAATATAGAAAGTTAGTATAAGCATAATACCATATACTACATAAAATTTTTAGGAGGAATTATTAATGTCACAAGAACGTACAGGCGTTGCAACAATTAAAGGAAATCCACTGACGCTCATCGGTCCAGAATTGAAGGTCGGAGATAAAGCACCAGACGCTACGATTAACATTAATTTAGTTGAGCAAGCTCAGTTATCGAAGTATGATGGCAAAGTTAAACTGATTAGTGTTGTTCCATCCCTTGATACAGGTGTATGCGACGCACAAACTCGTAGATTTAACGAGGAGGCTGCAGGTCTAGGTGATGATGTAACTATATTAACTATTAGTATGGATTTACCACCTGCGCAAGCTCGCTGGTGTGGCGCTGCCGGAATAGATAAGGTGATCGTAGTTTCCGATCATAATAAAGCTGATTTCGGAGAGAAGTATGGTGTGCTTGTCAAAGAACTTCGTCTAGATATGCGTGCTGTGTTTGTTATCGACAAATCAAACACCATTCAATATATTGAAGTATTGAAAGAATTAACGGATCACCCGAATTATGAATCAGCATTAGCAGCTGTTAAGAGCTTAGTTTAAAACCTCTTATTCATATATAAAACCACTTGGTAAGCACCAAGTGGTTTTATTGTTATTTACTATCCTTGTAAGTCTTAAGCTTCTGGTCAAGGGAAGTATAAATCTCTAGAATATTCCGATAATTCGACCCCAAATCACCCAATGAGCCTCTCGATGCTGAATAGACATCTACAGCTGACTTTACTGGCGTAATTGAGAACAAAGTTAACGTAATGTCCTGCGAGCGTCCTAGTGCAGTACGCTTCTCCAATACGATCTCTCCTACAGTTGGTACCTCATGAATGATTTTGTAGCCCTTCATCTTCTTTATTACACTTACAACTTCATCCCAGAGCTTGTCTTTAGATAGACGATAATATCTAGTTTTCAAAAGCGGGTCCTTGGCTTTCTCCCCTGTAGATTCAATACTTCGAACCAATCCGATTAATATGCGTTTCAACATTGATTTGAAACCCCCTGTTATAATGTCCGCTCACGCACTAACATTAATCTTATCACTTTTTATCGGAATGGGAAAGAGCGGAATCAAACCGAAACTCAGAATAAACAAAAAATCTGACGTCGACGTCAGATTCATAGATTTAATAAGGATATGAAAAACCCGCAATTGCCGTCCGTTCATGAGTTTCTGAACCTGCTTAGCAGGTGGGTGCTCGCAGGAGTGCTTTTGAAGTCCCCTTTTGAGGGCATGTCAGCCACATTCCAATATGGAGCTCCCGAGAAACGAACAATGGTTCAAAACATCGTAGAATCGCAACGAGCACTGCAGGATTTTCATTTGTTCATATGCCTATTATAAACCCAGCGGTGTTGAAAGTAAATCGCAATACATTGCCAAATGTGGAAATGAGTGTAGCGTTATTGGTAATTAAGCTTCTTCAGATATTTGACTTTCTTCCTTTTCCTGAATCTTCTGAAGCACTTTATAGAAGCTCCAGAATGAGAATGCACCCATTAGAGACCCCATAAAGAAAGGAACCAAGAAATTGAATTTAACAAAGCTTACATAAAGAATTACAAAATTCCCGACTAACAGCATAAGAGAAGTTAATGGACGCCCAATCGTAAATAAGATCGAATTCTTGATTAGCGTTCTAGTCCTCATCTCAAAGTGAGTTAGCATGGATAGGTAATTCATTACCGCAACTACCAACAAGAGTACCATTACGATAAACAAGTAAGAAACAACCGAGATATACGAGCCCTTCTCCGAATAGAACTGAACATTAATGAGCAGAACAATCAGAATAAAGGAAAAGAATAACCCACCTAGCATCGATTGTTTGTAGTTTGATTTAAATCCTCTGAAAAAGGTTTTAAACAATGGTACATCCTCATCACCCATTACCCACTTCCGAGCTACAGTGCACAACGCAGCTGATGCGGGGAAGAAGCAAAAAGGGGCAATAATGATTGGAGGGAGCATCCAGAAAATTAGATCATATATGCTTTCTAGAGCCATACCCGTCTCAACTGATGTCGTTAATAGCTGGTTAAATATGAGAAAAATGAACGGTAATGAACAAAATATCCATAATACATTAATTACGGCTAATCGCATAATCCATTCAGCTACGCGATAGAGCCCCCCCATTAAGCCGTTCATCTCCATACGGATTTCCCCCTAAGCTGTTGCAGATGATTACTTATTCAAGAAACCTTCGGTGCTGCGTTCCTTTTGCTCAGTTTTAGGTTTACGGAAGTCCTTACCTGTATCCCGTGAGCCCTTGTAACCACCACGATCACCACTACGCGGATTAGAACTCGATCCGCCGCGTTGATATCTAGGCGATCCTGAACCGCCACTAGAACCGGAGCCAGAAAATCCTGAGTATCTTCTTCCATTAGAATTCACATCAGGTCTACGCTTCTTCGCACGAAGTGGATCTTCTGGAGTTAAGTCTACCTGTACTTCCTTCTTCTCTCCTGTTAGAACCTGCAGGGCGGCTGCAACCAACTGCACGCTATCATACTGCTCCAACAATTGAATAGCTAAGCCTTTAAATTCATTAAGGCCTTCACCTTGCACGGCTTCAATAAGTCTTTCAGCCGTTACCTTCTGCTTGCCCTCTATTGCTTCAGCTAAGCTAGGTAATGGTTTACGTTCCATCTTCATCCGATTTACCTTCTCAATAAAGTGAAGGTGGTCGGTTTCCCTAGGTGTAACAAATGACCATGCTGTTCCTTCTTTACCAGCGCGGCCAGTACGACCAATACGGTGTACATAGCTCTCTGGATCCTGCGGTAAATCAAAATTGATTACATGTGTTACGCCCGATACATCAAGACCACGAGCTGCAACATCCGTTGCAACGAGGACATCGATGCTACCGTCACGGAATTTACGCATAACAGCATCACGTTGATTCTGAGACAGATCACCGTGCAGTCCATCGGCAGAATATCCGCGCTTCTGCAAGCCTTCTGCTAATTCATCAACACGACGTTTGGTGCGTCCGAATACAATAGCAAGTTCAGGAGATTCCATATCAAGCAATCGAGATAGCGCATCAAATTTCATTCTTTCATTCACTTCAATATATGATTGTGAAATCAACGGTACAGTCATTTGTTTAGGAGTAACCGTAATATGCTCAGGATTCTTCAGGAATTGTTGAGCTAATCTTTGAATGTTCGGAGGCATAGTCGCCGAGAAAAGCATAGTATGTCTTTCGGCAGGCACAAGCTTAAGAATGGACTGGATATCCTCCATAAAGCCCATATCTAGCATTTCGTCTGCTTCATCTAAGATGACCGTCTGAACTTCATCTAGCTTAATTGTCCTACGGTTTATATGGTCAAGAAGTCGACCAGGTGTACCGATGATAACATGCGGATATTTTTTCAGAGCGCGAATTTGACGACCGATGTCTTGGCCACCATAAATAGGAAGCGAACGAACACCTTTGAATTTACTTAGCTTACCAATCTCCTCAGCTACTTGGATTGCAAGCTCGCGAGTTGGAGTCATAATTAGTGCAGCGATCGAAGTACGTGAAACATCAATTTTCTGGATAAGCGGAATACCGAAGGCAGCAGTTTTACCTGTTCCCGTTTGTGCTTGGCCAATTAAATCTCTGCCTGCTATACCTAGTGGAATAGCCTTCAGTTGAATCGGAGTTGGTTCTTCGAAACCAAGCTCTGTTACAGCCCTCAAAACTTTAGGTTCGAGGTCAAAATCGGTAAATGTGGTCAATACAGTCAAGCTCCTTTTTTTATTGCTGGGCTTCATGCCCGGTATATCTTATCTCGGCAAAAGTTAACTTCTTGCAATAAACAGGGTCGTTTAGAAGACGACCTATCCTGAAATAATATACCCACGACAAGCACAGCGTGTAGTTGTACCATCTTCTATGAGATGGCCATAGATATGCTCCTCTATCGGACTTCAAGTCCCTTCGTAAGCACATCCACTTAATTATAACACAATGTAGAGAGGATTTTCCAGTAACATTCCAAATCAGTTGGTATCTTAATCCTTATCCACTAAATTACGATTCAAATAAGTATCCAGAATATTCGTAATATCAAATACTGCATGAGCCAAGTCAACATTCTCGAAAGAATGCTCACATTGAATCATATAGGCCATATCCTGGTCATAATGGTTAAGGTGATTGGTAATTTCCTGCTCAGCTAAGCCTTTCTTTCGTTGGCGCTCCTCAACGGTCGCTCGATCAGCATAAATGAACAAACGAACTACCTTATCACCATAATACTCCTTTAGTATGTCCGCTCCGCTAGGATTTAATATGAGGTATATACAACTGAATTTCTCAAACATGTGCTCGATATCTTTGTTCTTGACTCCATATAGGTTATTATTGATATCAATATGCTCCAGAAATTCATCGCCTTCTATGGCTTTGATAAATTGCTCTCGAGTTACAAAATAATAGTCCTGACCATGCTCTTCACTCGGTCTTGGTGCTCTAGTTGTATTCGATATAACCTTCTTCATACGAAGTGTATTACCAACCATATCAGCAATCGTACTTCTGCCCGACCCATCCGGTCCAGTGAAGATAAAGATACGTTCGGTCTCTTTTAATTCATACATACACTTGTCTCCTTCAAAATAATATTCTCTGACGCTCTTGTATCTTAACTTTACCTATAGGCAATTCATTAGTCAACCTAAGCTATGTTTAAGGTAGTTCCTAACCATCAGGAGGTAGGTTACATATGTCACGTAACATTATAGGATATGTAGTTATCGTAATAGGTGCTGCGCTTGTTGCAGCAGGCTTCAATCTGTTCCTTATCCCTCATCAGTTATTAAGTGGTGGCGTGTCAGGTATATCGATGCTAGTTGGATACTATTCCGACTGGAATATCGGTATTCTTTACTTCTTATTTAATTTCCCGATTATGCTGTGGGGATGGTTAATCATAGGCAGACGTTTCATTATTCTCAGTATATTATCCGTTACCGTCACTTCTTGGTTTATGCAAATAATTAGTGTAGAACAATTCATTCAAGATCCAGTGCTAGGTTCTGTCTTTGGTGGTGTCTTGGTTGGAATCGGGACTGGTATTACATTAAGAGTTGGGGGATCAACCGGCGGATTTGATATCATTGGCTCCATCGTAACAAGAAGGAGAGATTTCCCTTTAGGCACGGTCATATTCATACTTAATGGATTCGTGATTATTATTCTTGGATTTCTCGACAACTGGGATTCCGCTCTATATTCGATGCTTGCTATATATATTGCAGGTAAAATCGTAGATAATATTCATATCCGCCATGTCAAGGTCACCGCTTTTATTGTAACGAACGAAACACAGAAACTGCTCGAACAATTATTATTATTGCCTCGGGGAGTAACGATTATTAAGACACAAGGTGCATATTCTCATACAGAGAAAGATATGCTGATGACTGTTACAACACGGTATGAATTAGCGGAGTTACGTAAGATTATTCGTGATGTAGATCAGAAAGCATTTGTAAACATCGTGGAAACCGTTGGAGTGTTCGGAGAATTTACTCGCAAAAGCGAATGACCCATAGATATACTTTCTAATAATATGTTATACTTAAAAAGTAATTTATTACGCTATTGGGTTCACGTTAAGTTTTCTGTAGTACGGCTTTTCGATCGCAATTCACAATTCGGTTGAAAGGGTGAGACGAATGGAGATGGAAGTGGTCAAGTTATCCAGTATCGTGATGAGATTAACGCCGGAATTGTACTCATTCCTTAAACCGGCCGAACTCGAGTGCTCAATCATTCTGAAATTTGGAATGAATGACCTGGATGCTAATGGAGCGATAGAAATTGTTCAACAGAGCATCTTTGAACAACAGAAAACCGCTATTATTCAATGAATATGAAAAACCGTCGGACATCCGACGGTTTTTCGTTTTTCTTCAGCTTTTCATTAATATGGTCCGCGAATGTGCCTAGCTACCTGATCTGCATAAAACTCTTTCAATTGCTTGATCTCGTTCTCATTAAATGAAGGAACATTCATCGCAGCTAAATTATCTTCAACTTGCGCCATCGATTTGAATCCGGGAATAATACAGCTGATTTCCTGTTGGTCCAATAACCATCGAAGCGCAGCCCTTGCCATATTCCCTCTTCCTTCAGCAATCCAGGTTAGCTGTTCACTGAGCTCCACACCTTTCTGTAAACCTAATCCTGCGAAGGTCTCACCCACATTAAACTTTTCGCCATTCTCGTTAAAGCTTCTATGATCATCTGCTTCAAAGGTTGTAGCTGCCGTCATCTTACCAGTGAGTAAGCCGCTTGCAAGCGGTAATCGTACAAGTATGCCGACTTCTTGAGCTTTGGCAGTTGGCAATAATTGCTCTAACGGTTTTTGCCGGAGTATGTTGAATATAATCTGCAGAGCTCCAACGTTAGGGTTCTGCATGCAGAGCATACCCTCTTCAACCGATTCTACACTCACTCCGTAACTTCGGATTTTCCCTTCGGATTTCAATTTATCGAGCACCTCGAATACTTGACCGTTCTTTAGAATCGACATCGGTGGGCAATGAATTTGGTACAGATCAATTCGTTCGCGGCAAAGACGCTTCAGACTCGCCTCACAATATTCCCGAACTCGCTGCTCCGAATAGGTGCTGGGGTCGTGGATATCACCTTGACGACAGAATTTTGTAGCAATATGTATAATGTCCTCCCGACCTGCAGTTGCCTTCGCCAACAATTCCTCACTATGGCCATCTCCATAAACATCAGCGGTATCGAAGAAATTAACACCCGAATCAATCGCTCTAGATAATGCTCGAAGTGATTCATCATCCTTTACCGATCCCCACGAACCACCGATGGCCCATGTTCCAAAGCTAATCTCGCTTACACTTATCCCAGTTTTGCCTAATTTACGATAGATCATTATTCCTACCTCCTTAAATAAACGCGCGTTCTCCTTATTATATCAAATCGTTAAACAAGAACCAATTTATTCAAAGCGACTTATTACGATTTTTTCCGATATATGGAGTAGATTAAGTCTGTGTTCTTGTCGAAGAATATCATATAATAGTATTTAGACACACTCTAGGGGAGAGAGATCAATGGATATTGTATTAGCAGCATTACTAATGATATGGGGCAATGTCACGGGATCTAACCCAGATATTACCTTTGAACAGATGGTTCAAGCTTCACTTGACGCGAAACAACCCATGATTGTCCAGAATCCTACTACCTCTGAAGGTACTGGTGATCAACCTGAGAAACAACCTATTGCAGATGCCAATGGCTTCACCAAGATCGACCCCGCTCCAGAAACCCCTGTTATCAAGGGTGTATACGCAACAGCTCATACAGCTGGAGGCAAGAGAATGGATGAACTGGTCACTTTACTAAATGAAACAGAGCTTAATGCGGTCGTAATTGACATAAAGGACGATTGGGGATATGTCACCTATTTGAATGATAATCCTCTAATTAATTCGTTAGGTACGAATAAGAAAATCATAACGGATACAGATAAACTGATGAAAACGTTGAAGGATAACGATATATATCCGATTGCTCGAGTTGTTGTGTTCAAGGACACTGTACTCGCTAAGAAAAAACCTGAATGGTCCTTTCTGAAAAGTGATGGTAAGGTGTGGGCCAATAACAAATCCACTCCTGAGAGCTTCGTTAATCCGTACCGAAAAGAAGTCTGGGATTATAATATTGAGGTAGCAAAAGAAGCGGCAAAGCTAGGCTTTAAAGAAATTCAATTCGATTATGTTCGCTTTCCCGAAGGATTCGAGAAAAGGGCGGATAGCCTGAAGTACGATACGGATGATCGTTCGCGGGTAGATATTGTGGCAGACTTCGTCAAATATGCTCGAGAACAGCTGAATCCGCTTGGTGTGAGGGTATCCGTAGATATATTCGGTTATGCGGCTTCTGTTCCAGCGGCAGAAGGAATAGGTCAGGATTTCGAGAAAATATCTAAGTATACCGATGTCATAGCTCCGATGATTTATCCAAGTCATTACAGTACAGGTTGGTTCGGTTCCAAGGTACCCGATGCACAGCCTTATGTGACAATAGCAGGAGCCATGATTGATACACATGAGAAGCTCCTTCCTCTGCAAACCATTGGTCAGAAACCGATCATACGCCCGTGGATTCAAGATTTTACCGCTACATGGGTGCCTGGGTATATTAAATATGGTAAGAAAGAAATGGAAGAGCAAATACGCGCGTTGAAGGACAATGATGTTGATGAATATTTACTCTGGAACTCCGGAAATCGTTATACACCGGGGGTAGAATATAAATAATGCAATCATAAGTAACGAATCGAGGCCGTGGCTAAGTAGGTAATCACTACTTAGCCACGGCCTCAGTTATGCTAGACAGCTTTTCTACGCAGATGCGTGAATAATAGAAGAATACTGGATATGACCGTTAACCCCACCGCGAACATGTACATCGCCATGCCACCAGACTGATCATACAACCAGCCTCCTACTAAACCACCAACTAATCCCGCTAAGCCCAAGAAAACAGCTGAGAGTAATGATTGTCCTGTGGAACGAAGGTGCGCCGGCACAAGGCGATCCACATATTGTACCGCCACGATCCAGAAGGCTGCGAATGTGATACTATGAGCCGCCTGCAAAATTAATATCATTAATGGATCATCAGTCAAGGCATATACCATCCATCTAACCACGTAAATACATGAGATGATGAACAGCAAAGACAACTCATGATAACGATGCATAAATCGATACAACAATATGAAGGTTGGGATTTCACTTGCTGCTGCAATAGCCCAAGCAAGTCCGATCACCTGGGCT
>DFXU01000111.1 GCA_002383285.1 Caryophanales bacterium UBA4100 | reverse complement strand
TGTATGTTAATCTTGCTATCGTACAAAAAAAGAAAACCGCGCCCAGTTTTTGGTCCGCGGTCATCTTAGTTGTCTCTTATTATTTTTTCTTACCGAAAGGCCACCAGATGAATCGTTCAATGGATACAGAGATTGCAGGTATGAGTAACGGGAGGATAATCAACCCATAAGTGAGTAGCCCTATTAGGACAATCGTAGCAATCTGCATCAAGCTGAGTACTCCTGAAGGCATCATTGCAGCGAATGTACCTGCTAGGATGATGGCGGCGGTGATGATTACGGTCCCCATCTTCGACATCGATAAACGCATTGCATCGCGTACACTTAAACCTCGATTTGCCTCCTCACGGAATCGATCAAGCAAGAAAATCGAATAGTCGACCCCAAGTGCAACAAGCAGAATAAATGCGAAGAATGGAACTGCCCAGGTTATACCATCATAGCCTAGAAGATTCTCGAATATGAATTCGGCTATAGCGATCGAAGTGAAGTATGTTAACAAGAGTGAGCCAAGCATGTATACCGGCATGATAAGTGAACGGAACAAGAAGGCTAAGATTACGAACAGGCTCACGAGCATGATCGTCGCTGTTTTCTTAAAGTCGTTCGATGAAATATCGGCTAAGTCACTATTAATACTTGTAATTCCACCAAAAGCAATTTCTATGGATTCGAATGGTGTATTCTCCACTGTACGTGCAACTTCATTTTTTATTAATTGCAAAGTTTCAATAGCCTCTGGAGAATATGGATCATTCGTTAGAATAACATCCATCGTCATACCAGTACCCTCTGAGAATGTATACTGGGCAAGCACTTGAGCAAATTGCTCGGAACCAAGCATTGCTTCAACAGGCACCTCAGGTCCGAGCGGCTCACCGGTTGGTCTAGTTAGGGATCGTATAGAATCAACACCTTCAATTTGTTCGATTGCTGTGTTCAGTAGCTCTATATGTGGAATAACGGGTGTATCGATAATCGGAGCATCTGATTTCATAATAATCTGAACAGGAAGTGAATTACCTTTCCCGAAGCTCGCTTCAACCGCATGTAAGCCTTGAACCGACTCGTAATCTGAACTGATCTCATCCACGGTGTTGAAGGATAATGAATTGTTATAGGTGAACAATAAGGGAACGGTAATAAGTACAACGACGAATATCGACATGGTAGGTCGATTGATTGATAGCTTACTCATCCAAATCCACAGCTTGCTTTCACTATGTGAGGCAGCCTTCTTCGATGGCCAGAACAGTTTATCCTTGAAGAGCATCATGAATAATGGTAATACAGTGAATAGGACTAGGAGTAAGACCGCAATTCCCACCGCAACACCAACCGCCGATTTGAAGATAGGGAAGTCCGCTAAGCCAATAGCTAGGAACCCGATGAATACCGCAAGTCCGCTAATGAATAAGGTACGACCCGCTGTACGATACGTATTGATAATGGATTCCTTAATAGCATGACCGGCCGACAATTCTTCTTTATACCGACTTAACAATAGAATGCAATAATCTGTCCCAAGTCCGAAAAGAATGGATACCAAGAAAATTTGTGTGTAATTAGATACGGGGAAGCCGAACCAATCGATGAAGAATGCGACTAATGATTGGCTTAATAAATAGGCAATACCCACCGCGACAAGTGGAATGAATGGTGTAACAATTGAACGGAATACGGCTAACAATAAAGCGAATATTAATACCACGGTTATTACCTCGGTACGTTTCAGGCCAGCCTGTGCGCTCATATTCACATCGTTATTAATGATCGCCGAGCCCGTAATATAAGCTGTGATATCTTCAGGAATGATCGTTTCTCGAATCTCCTGAGCGACTGCATTAACATCCTCATCAGAGCCATCGATTGTAATAGGGATCATGATGGTTCTTAAATCTGTAGAAACTAATTGCTTCTCCAATTGTTCGTTAGCAACTGGGTTTAATGCGCTTGTAATTGGTGCGCCCAAATTCCCTATATCTGTGATGATCGTGGTTAGCTGTGTCCTCATTGGATCGTCTAACTCAGAGGCTAGAGAGATCACAAGAATAATCGTTTGATCATCTGCGCCTGCTTCATCTAGTATGTGAGCAGCGACCTGTGAAGACATTTGATCCGATAGCTGGAATGTACCTGCTTCTTCTGCTTGCTCTGATAAATTAGGAGCTAAGAAGAACAAACTAATCGTTACCGTAAGCAATACAATCGATATTGGCCATCGTAATTTAAGTATGGTTCGCATGATATTATACCTCTTCCATTTTCATTATTGTTCTGAGCTTTCTAAATAAGAGTAGAAATTGTTCGAACTCTACGTCATCAATTCGATCTGTCATAAGGTGTTGAAGGTATTCAGAAAGCACATGATTAGATTGTCTTACGATTTCATGACCAGCACTCGTTAATTCTAACAATTTCTCTCGTTTATCTTTGGATTCCACGATGCGGATTAATTCATTGCTCAATAATTTCTTGATGCGGATTGATACAGCGCTTTTGTGAACAGCCTGCAGAGAGGCTAAACGTCTGGACGTTAAGGAGCCCTCCTTAGCAATCAATTTCAGTACTTGAATTTGTTCGCGAGAGTATTCATCCCAGATTGGGTTGTCCACTGTTCGTAATAGACGCTCTGTTCCATATACCAATACTTCTTCGAATAGCTCAACAGCTTCTGCAATCCTTGGATCTGTCATCATATCCCCCCTTAGTCATTTCAAACTAGTTTATAGTATAAACCATAATTAGTCTATACTATAAACTATACTTAGCTCGCTATATTTTTGGCGTTAGAAGATATATCATATAAGAATAAATATGGATTCACACGATTAGAAAGGACAACACAATGAGCAATCTTGATGATCATGATTGGAATGTTCAGCAGCATACTAAACAGGTGAACGGGATGCTGGGGCTGTTTGATAACAAACCCAAGCCCCTGATTGGTTACAGATCCCTATACGATTCTAGAGAAATTCTTGATGTTGAGTTTACAGTTAAACTTTATCCCTATACATTTCAGAAGCTCCTATTTGCTATAGAGATGAAGATTGGAGTAAAGCGGCTATATGTTGTACACAAGATTAGAGAGCTTCTTGATCGAATTGATCGTAGAGAGCAATATGTGTTCTCGAAGCAATTTACTTATGACCCCGGGCTCCATAGTTTCGATCAGAGCAATCTGACTATTATAAGTCAGTTGATTCAAGTTTATCGTACTGAGATGATGTATAATGAAATTTCGAGCACGTACTTGATTCGTCCTAATCATGTAAGAGATGATCGTATGATACTTGTTCCGCCATCAGCGTGGGAAGGACTTCTTCCCAATCTGATAGTGGCACCTAATACACTACTTGAACATAATAATCGTACATATTACGGAATCCAGCTGTCTGAAGATGAGCTCCCACTAAGATTTGAGATTGATCAAGACCATGAAGGTGAGAGCGGAACCGTAGTTGATTCGAGCGGATATCAATTACATATGATTGGACTGGAAGAAATTGAGATCATGGAGTCGTATGAAATGATCCTACTTAAAGGTAAACTATTAAGGCTCCGTTATGATCAGTGCATGAAGCTTTTAGGTCTAAGAAAGATGCTCGAGACATCATATGATGATCTCATTCACATCCCGCATATTCAGATGGAGTCCTTCGTGGATAAGGTAGTGCCTGGACTTAGGAAGCTAGGCCATGTTCATATGAGTCAGTCAGTAGCAAGTCGGATTGTACAACCACAGCTTAAGGCTAGGCTGTACTTGGATCGCGTAAAGAATAGACTGTTAGCTGGTCTCGAATTTCAGTATGGCGATATTATCTTAATTCCACCATTCGAAATTAATGTTCAGAAGCGAGGATCAAGCCATATTCTAGTGCGAGATAACGACCGGGAGGTGCAGATTCTAGATCTGCTGGAGCAAGCCGCCTTCCTTAAGACTGAAGGTGGATACTTCTTGGATGATGAAGCAGCAGAATACAATTTCATGTTCCATCTCATGCCGCAGCTTGAGAAGCTGGTTCAAGTTTATGCAACTACTGCAGTAAAGGAACGTCTTCACACAGGACATGCTGCTCCGAGGATAGCTGTGAATGTGGATGAACGTACTGATTGGTTAGAATTCCGCTTTGATATGGATGGAATTCCTGAATCGGAAATTCGTAATCTACTGAAGTCACTAGAGGAGAAGCGCAAATACTATCGATTGTCTAATGGGGCGTTGTTACCGCTAGAAAACAAGGAATTTCAGGAAATCATTCGTTTTATGAATGAGGTAGGCATCCGTAGTGGTGATTTGAATGGAGCAGAAGGTCAGCTTCCGATCTTGCACGGTCTTCATCTACTGGAGTCAAGGGAGCTTGGGAGCACTATAAAGCTTAGTAAATCGTTTCGCAGGCTATTGGAGAATTTGCGAAATCCAGACAATCTAGATTTCCCCATACCCGACAGCTTGACTGATGTGTTGAGGGATTATCAGAAGTATGGATATCAATGGTTGAAGACATTGGCGCATTATCATTTCGGAGGTATTCTAGCCGACGACATGGGTCTGGGTAAGACATTACAGAGTATTACATATATAGTCTCAGAATTAGAAGAGATTAGAAAACTAGCCTTACCGGTATTAATTGTCTGCCCAGCATCACTTGTATACAACTGGCATAATGAAATTAAGAAATTTGCCCCCGAGATCCAAGCTGTCATTCTAGATGGGACGAAAACTGAACGTTTAGGTGCACTTAATAAGGCATCTCATACGGATGTAATTATTACCTCATACCCATTATTACGTAGGGATATCAATCCATTAGCGGAGTTAGCGTTTCATACGCTCTTCTTGGACGAGGCACAGACCTTCAAGAATTATGCTTCACAGACTTCGCGTGCAGTAAAGCAAATTCAAGCTCGACATCGCTTTGCATTAACTGGAACACCGATGGAGAATGCTATCCAGGAGCTGTGGTCGATCTTCGATGTGGTGTTCCCCGAGCTGTTCCAAGAGAGAAGCGCATTCAACGACTTAGCCCGAGAGCAAGTGGCGAAACGGATCCGTCCCTTCCTCCTGCGTCGATTGAAGAGCGATGTTCTAAAGGAGTTGCCTGAGAAGATTGAGACTTTGCAGGCTTCTGAGCTATTACCTGATCAGAAGAAGCTATACGCGGCCTATCTAGCCAAGCTGCAACAAGAGACGCTCAAACATCTGGATGATAACGACTTTCAGAATAATCGAATTCGAATCTTAGCAGGCATAACTCGCCTTCGCCAGCTATGCTGCCATCCAGCGCTATTCGTAGATGGTTACACTGGACGTTCAGCCAAATTCGAGCAGCTAATGGAGATTGTGGAGGAGTGCAGAAGTGCAGGAAAGCGAATGCTGATCTTCTCCCAATTCACTAAGATGCTCGAATTAATCGGTCGAGAGCTAGGGTACCAGGGAGTTCCATTCTTCTACTTGGATGGCCAAACCCCAACCTCCGATCGTTTGAAGCTATGCAATAGATTTAATGATGGGGAGAAGGACTTATTCCTTATCTCCTTAAAGGCAGGAGGGACGGGATTGAATCTGACAGGAGCGGATACCGTTATTCTATACGATCTTTGGTGGAATCCCGCGGTGGAGCAACAGGCAGCCGACCGTGCACATCGTATAGGTCAGAAGAATGTAGTCCAAGTCATTCGTCTTGTTGCCCATGGCACTGTGGAGAATAAGATGTATGAGCTACAGATGGCCAAGAAGAGCCTTATTGAGAAAGTGATTCAGCCTGGTGAGGAGGCAATATCCTCACTAACTGAGCAGGATATCCGGGACATACTGATGATCTAAAGATAGTGTATCGAATATTGGATTAGATATTTATATATGACATTTGTCATACTCGCGACTAGACGTTTATGACTATTAACTTTTGGACGTGTTCACTATAATAAGTGTATAATACGATAGTTAGATAACTTCACTATGAACAACACAAAGAGAGGAATACACACATTGACTACATCAAAACTAAACAGCTTAAAGAAGAATGTTGCTCCTTATGAGATTACGGACACGAAGTCGAGCATAAGACAGATCTTTAATACACTGGGACCTCTAGTGATATTCTGGTATGCAGCATACTTAAGTTTATCGATTTCCTACTGGCTTGCAATCCCATTTGTCCTTCTATCCTCAGGATTCTTAGTTCGGACTTTTATCATATGCCATGACTGTACCCATCAATCGTTCTTCAAGAATCGCTTAGCTAATGACATAATTGGAACGCTTACCGGGATCCTTACATTAATTCCATATCAGCAATGGAAGAATAGTCATTCCATCCATCACGCGACAAGCAGCAATCTTGATAAGCGGGGAACGGGAGATATGTGGCTTCTTACAGTAGAAGAATATACGAAGTCTTCTTGGATTCGACGAATGGCTTATCGTGTATATCGCAATCCAGTAACCATGTTATTCTTAGGACCTATTGGTGTCTTCCTTATTCAGTATCGTATGAATGTGAAGGGTGCGAGAAGGAAGGAGAAAATCAATACTTACATTACCAACATCTCCCTTGTTGCCCTATACGGTTTGTTAATTTGGGCCATTGGCTGGCAGGCATTTGTATTGATTCAAGCTCCAATTTTTATGATATCAGGTATGCTGGGGATCTGGCTGTTCTATGTGCAGCATCAGTTTGAGGATTCTTACTTCGAGAATCAAGATGAATGGAGTTATTTGAAAGCAGCAGTCGAAGGAAGCTCATATTATAAGCTACCGAAGCTGCTACAATGGATAACTGGTAATATCGGCTTTCATCATGTTCATCATCTAAGTCCGAAGATACCGAATTATAATTTGGAGAAGGCGCATAATGCAGTTCCTCCACTTCAGAAGGCAACTACAATTACACTTAGGACCAGCCTCAAATCGCTTAATCATCGACTGTGGGATGAGCATAGTAAGACATTTGTAGGATTTAATGATATCAAGCATTTAATTAAGAATCAGGATTCTGTAGTAGATCACTTGAAAATTCCCAATCCGAGGTTGGAGGGCGAATAACCAAGGTGCAGAAGTGGCATTCAATATTTCATAGGAACACAGGTTTAAGTCCATACGTGTGGGTAGTCTTCTATATTCTACCCTTTTACTTTATTTTACGATCTTCCTCCACATACGAGCTTGTTATTGGCATCATCATGATTATTGTGTTCTTCGTTTGTTATGTGCTATCCTTCGTTTCAAGAGGATGGCTAGTTTACTTCTGGACGAGTTTACAGATGGTGATCTCGATTACGATGTCCTTATTATTCGGTTATGTATACTTCGCGCTATTCTTAGCTTTCTTTATTGGGAACATTCAGAATCGGATTAGTTTTTTTACCTTTTACTCCATTCATTTAATAACTACACTTGCAACGATCAACTACCAATTTGTAACGAAGAACGCTGTTTTCCTAACACAGATTCCCTTTATACTAGTTAGTGTTATTGGTGTTATTCTCTTGCCTGTAACAACTTATAATCGTAACAAAAGCGATAAGCTTCAAGGCCAGCTAGAGGATGCGAATAAGAGAATATCCGAGCTTGTTAAGCTGGAAGAACGCCAGAGGATCGCTAGAGATCTTCACGATACCCTCGGTCAGAAGCTCTCATTAATAGGATTAAAGAGTGATCTAGCTGTAAAGTTAATTAATAGCAATCCTATTCGAGCAGAGGCTGAGATCAACGATGTTCGGCAGACGGCGAGAACAGCATTAAAGGAAGTCCGAGAAATCGTTACTGAGATGCGTGGAACAAGATTAGAGGATGAGATGCTCCGAATTGAGCAATTTCTGAATGCGGCTCAGATTGAATTTGTGCTCGAAGGTGACCCTAAACTGACCAATACCTCCTTGTTAATTGAAAATGTACTTAGCATGTGCTTGAAGGAAGCGGTAACTAATATTGTTAAGCATAGTGGAACTACTACATGTACAATTACTATTGAGCCCACAACTACAGAGCTGGTTGTGAAGGTGAAGGATGATGGAATTGGTATAGCTACTGATACTCTCTTTACTAGAGGTAATGGAATCAGAGGTATGAGAGAACGTCTCGAATTTGTTAATGGAAGTATGGATATTGTATCTGACAAAGGCTTGATACTTATTATTAAAGTGCCGAATGTCTTCAATCAAGCTCTAGAAGTGGAGGCAGGAGAATGATACGAATTGTACTCGCTGAAGATCAACGTATGCTACTAGGTGCTCTTGCTGCTCTATTGGACTTGGAAGAGGATATGCAGGTAGTAGGTACTGCAAGTAATGGTGAGGA
This sequence comes from Caryophanales bacterium UBA4100, assembly GCA_002383285.1. Lineage (GTDB taxonomy): Bacteria > Bacillota > Bacilli > Paenibacillales > UBA4045 > UBA4045. The sequence continues at coordinate 24,594 of DFXU01000111.1, read as the reverse complement.
TGCGATTAAGCTCGTTCAGCTTCATAAGCCAGATATATGTATTATGGATATCGAGATGCCAGTGAAGAGTGGACTTGATGCGGCAGAGGAGCTTAAGGGATTGGGTACGAAGATAATGATTCTAACAACCTTCTCTCGATCCGGATATTTTGAACGTGCGCTTAAGGCTGGTGTAGACGGTTATTTGCTCAAGGACAGCCCAAGTGAGGAGTTAGCTACGTCCATTCGCAGCATTATTGCTGGTCGTCGCATTTATGCAGCGGAGTTAGTGGATGAGGCTTATGGTGAGGAGAATCCGTTGACTGAGCGGGAGAAGGAAGTATTGGTATTGATTGCCGATGGTAAGAACACGAAGGAGATTGCGAGCCAGCTATATATTACAACCGGAACAGTACGTAATTACATCTCCGTTATTCTAGATAAGCTTCATGTTACGAATCGAATTGAAGCGATAATGCGCTTTAAGGAGAAGGGCTGGTTCAAATAATCATGGGAGCCGCAAGAGTGAGATACCTCTTGTCGGCTCTTTTTTTCGGTTATGCTTGTACTATATTAGGCTTTAATTTCTGTTGACATTGACGTAACGTAAGGGTGTAGAGTGAGAATATAGGGAGGATCATAGATGGAATATACCGTACAGAAACTAAGTCGACTAGCAGGAGTTAGTAGCAGGACACTTAGGTATTATGATGAGATTGGCATTCTGAAGCCGGCCAGAATCAATTCATCGGGGTATCGTATGTATGGTCAAGCGGAGGTAGATCGGCTACAGCAAATCTTGTTCTACCGACAGCTAGAGGTCAGCTTGGATCATATTAAGAGCCTGATGACCTCATCCTCCTATGATGGGGCACGTGCTCTAAGAGAGCATCATGAGAAGTTAATAGTGCGAAGAGTACAGCTAGATTCGTTAATTGCAAATTTGGAAAAAACAATAGCCGCAACAGAAGGGAAGCTGACAATGACGAACGCAGAAAAGTTCGAAGGGTTTAAGCAGAGAATGGTTGACGATAACGAGAGAAAGTATGGGGAAGAAATCCGCGAAAAGTATGGAAATGATAGGGTAGATAAATCTAATCAGAAGGTTAAAAACATGACACAGGAGGACCATGAGTCGGTGACAAAGCTTGCCGACCAACTGGAGATCGCATTATCCGAAGCTTTCCTTACTGGTGATCCAGCAAGTAAACTCGCGCAACAAGCGGCTGATTTACACAAGCAATGGTTATCTTATTATTGGAGTGATTACAGCAAGGAAGCACATGCTGGGCTTGCCCGGATGTATGTAGAGGATGAAAGGTTTACCGCTTATTATGATAAGGTTCAGCCAGGAACAGCTGCATTCTTAAGGGATGCTATCTTGATATACACCAAAGAGTGAAGTTTCCCTGATTCGTATGGTATCATAGAATTAACAGGCTAGTTTTATCATCGTCCTAGGGGGGATTATGTGAAGACATACTTCAAGGATAATTTTTTTAGTGCGGGTAAAACCGATATATGGAACGAGCAGATGGTGTCTCTAGGTTACTTAGATTTAAAAAGTGCATTCGGATCAGCATTGGAGGTTTATGATGCTGAAGGCCAGCATATTCATAGTGGTAAATTTCCTTTATTATCGAATAAGTGGGATGTTCTCAATTCGACCGCACCATTGTAGGCAGATTACGCAGCAGGTTCACCTTCTTAGCAAAAAGTTATACGTATGATGCCTATGCACGAGGAACGTTCGATATCACTTCCCCAGCGTTCTCTCGTGACTATGAGATTTGTGATGGGAACGGGTCTTTAGTTGCAAGCTTTCAGAAGGTGAACGATTGGTTCTCTTCAGAAGCATATTGTCTAGACAACGTATCTGAACAATTAACGAATTATGAACTGATAGCAGTTATTATGGGAATGAACGCGATTCAGAAGAGGAGAAGGTCTGCGGCAGCAAATGCCTAAATTAGGAATAACTTGCACAGCGAAAGAAGTCTGTATAGAGAAGGGGACCGCTCAATGAAACACATGAACGGTCCCTTCGTAATGTAAATTAATCTTGCTTTGGACCCATCTCTTGTAATCCTAAGATCACACCTAACTGCTTATCTGTGTCGAAATAGCTGTACCTACCAGAACCATATTCGCCTTTATGATTAAGCGCATAGCCTTCCTGCTCCATTAGATTAATGTGTGTATTAAAGCCATTCACAGTGAAAGCGATGAAGTGCACACCTTGTCCATGCTTCTGCTTAAATTCATTCCATGGACTTGGTTCGTCATATGGCTCCAGAAGCTCAACGGTTACAGGACCCATCTGCATATTAGCATACTTCGTACGGGTTGGTCGTTTCTCTCCACGCTGCCAAGTATATGAGTCTTCCGTTTGTTCTGGAGCATTGTTCAGATCAGGAATTGAAATCGCAGGCATCTCAATTCCGAATAACTTACTGTAATGCCTAGCTGCATCCTCAATATTATCCACAACAATGCCAATTTTGATCAGCTGATTATTATCGATGTGCTTAAGCATGTTAATCTCCCTTCAATTCTGCGTATGTCTGATTATATGTGGTTATTTCTTATCGTTCTCAAGTAATTCTAGCATGATCTTTAATTGCTTGAATGTATCCATGTAAGCATAACGTCCTCCGGTATATTCACCCTTCTGTATTAGCGGCATACCGATATTCTCCATGGAACTAACAATCTGCTTCATTCCGTCAACAACGAAGGCTATATGATGAGGACCCTCACCGTGCTGATCAAGATGCTCGCGCCACGTACTAGGATTATGATCCGGCTCAATCAGCTCGAGCTGCAACGAACCCATATCGAAGAAAGCAAGCTTAGATCGCGCGATAGTGGATGCGCCTCTGAACTCAGTTTCCGCTTCCTCAACAGGACCTGTCCAGAACCACTTAGGCTTCTCAACTTCAAAAAAATCCGAATATGCTTGTGATGTTGCTTCAATGTCGTTGACCAGAATCCCGATTTGTGTGATGAAGTTATTCCCTAGAATGCTCATGGTTTAATCTCCTTTTAGTTGTTGTTTTAAATGTGTGAACACGCGTTTACTAGTGTAATGGTATCACGATATTTGATGTGCAGTCAAGTATATTCATGCAGTCCGTTTCACTATTAAATATTATGTTTATAGGGTGAAAAAATCATAACTACGACTCCATCGCTGCCGCTCTCCAGGGTTTACGTTGATATCTACAGAAACTTCTGGGGATAGCACATGACTTACACCCCAGAGAGCAGTGAATGCGGCAGGAGCACTGCCCCGTTCTCTTATGCCAGCACCTGCTTCACTATGAGTGACTTCCCAGTAGAAGGGAGCCTCTGAATGGAATGCGGGTACTGTACAGTAAAACATTTCATCCACCTGCTTGTTCCAACTTATATGCTTCCCATTAATGTGAAGTGTATCCTGTGTGTATTTAGAAGTATCCCCAATAAGAGTAGCATCTTCTGGAAAATGCAGAACATAACTAGGACCAATTGGTTGGTCATCAATTGAAAGGAAATTATGCACATATTCATTGGTTGCAATCGCTTTCTCTCCGATGTTATGTAGTGAATAATTAATAGTCAAGGTTGCACCCTGAACGGTAATTTCCTTCTCTAGCTTGAAAGCGTATCCATTGCAGGGTAACGCTTCAGACACATATCGAATATAGTCGGAACCTTGTTCTACGTGTATAGGGAAGGGCTGGTTAGGATATGATTTGAAGAAGTCGTATGGCCCTTCATCTGTTCGTGTTAGAAGCCCAACACCAATTTTCGGAAAGTAATCACCAACAGCTGCTTGATCATACCCAATAGGCGTGCGAATGCCGAATTCATTGCAAAGCCCGATCCCACCAGTACCTGTACCTTCGGTGAGACTTTCGGGTGCACAGAAGGTATGTTTACTCGATATTAATGTAACTTGTTGGATAAACCCAGTCCAATCGAATCGTGAACCACTATACTCACCCGGCATACCAATCTCGACAGATAATTGATCACTCTTGATTATTGTACTCATAAATTAACAATCCCTCTCTGTAATGAATGATAAGTCCATATTGTTCCAACTCGATAGATTCCAATATAAATACCAATGTTAAAAAAAGCAAGGCAATATTATATACGGGTATTCAGCCAAGAGAGGTCATTGCTAATTTCTTGGCGATCGAATATAATAAGTAAGATCCACATTATCGATAATCGGTAATCGGTAATCGGTAATCGATAAACTACCTATTGGAGTGTGATGATATTGCCTGGCAACCTGTTCGCACTGTCTAATTCCATCAGCACGCAAGTATATACGAAGATGAAGAAGGACATAATAGAGGGTACTCTTCAGCCGGGTGACCGATTAATTGTTCTAGAGATTGCGGGCAATTTCCAGATCAGCCAGGCCCCTGTGAGAGAAGCTTTAGAGAGACTGAAGCAGGAAGGTCTCATTATTGGTAAGCCTAACAAAGGCTCGGTTGTATCGAATATTACTTCTAAGGAAATCAAAGATATATTCGTATTAAGAGAAATCATTGAAGGCTTTGCAGTAAGGGAATCGATGCCATTATTAACTGAAGAGGATTATACCTATCTCGAAGGTATTGTGAAGGAAATGGATTGTGCAGTGAATCAGAAGGATATGTTGAAGATACTTGAATTAGATATGAGCTTTCATGGCTTCTTCTACACGCGCTGTAATAATGATGCAATCCTCGAGCTATGGAATCATATGAAGACCAAGGTAATGCGATTTATGGCCATTGCGAATAGAAAGCACTCGACCAAGAATTTAGTGGAGGGGCATCTTGCTCTTATAAATGTGTTAAAAGCTGGTGTAATTGAAGAGGCAGAACAGAGATTCATTATGCACATGAAGTCTTATAAGATGATCCATGTAGATTAAACAATTGCTAGCAATCAATAATCAAGCATATGCTTCTGAAGTAGTTTTGAATACCTTTACTTCGTAGTTACTATGCTATACAAAACTTTTAGGGGGAATGAACATGCATAACGGAGCATTGTTATTCAAAGACACTGGAGTTTTGACAATGATGAGAGATCGTATTCTCAAGGACCTGTTATCGGGCAAGGGGGATTCTAAGATCAACCTCAAGGATAAGCTTTCCGGCCTGAATCTGAATTCATTCTTTACATTCCCTGCAATGATATTGTTCGAACCTAGTGGGTCATTCACTGAGGAAGGTGAGAAGCAGAGGTGTTCAGAGCAGATTAGAGCATTCTTAGAACGTCTTGTTCCTTTGGGAAGTATATTATTCATCGATGACGATTGCCGTATAGGGCTTATGCTATCATGGGTTTCCAAGGAAGTGATTGAGAACCTTAAATTACAATTGAGTGAACGATTTAAATTCTCAATTAATATTGGTGTGGGTAATCCAACAGCACATCTTGCCGATGTACATCATTCTCATCATCAAGCCCTTCAAGCTCTCCAGAACAAATTTTATCGTGGTACAGGTCAGATTATTTATTATAGTGAATTAGACTCCTATCGTCATCTTCAAGATTATCCTTTGGCGAAGGAAAAAGAGCTCTTCGAGCTAATCAAATCTGCAGATGGTTCTAAGCAAATCGAGCAGGGAGTACATGATTTCTTTCAATATATAATAAAGAACGGTCCTATCGATATCAAGATTGTGTATGAGCTGACGATACGACTACTCGTTGGCATGGAGAAGAGAGTATTGAATGATGCAGAGAAAATAAGTGCCTTTATGGGCTATGAAATTATGTCAATCGTCAAGATGGAATCATTGGAAGAGATCAAGCAATATGTGAGCAAGTATTTTGTGGACTTAAAGGAAGTCATCACAAGGGATGAACAAGGAAGCCATCGCAGTATCATCAAGAAGACCATTCACTACATGGAGCTCGAATGCCAGCATATTACACTATGCAGTGTTGCTCAGAAGGTATATATGACACCTACATACCTGAGTTTATTATTCAAAACGAACACAGGAATTACCTTTATAGAGCAGTTAACTAACATTCGGATGGATAAAGCCAAGGACATGCTAAAGAGTACTTCCTTGCGTAATTACGAGGTGGCCGAGAAGGTTGGTTATCACGATTCCAGATATTTCAGTCAGATATTTAAGAAGAAGGTCGGAGTTTCACCGAGCGAATATCGAGAATCTGTAGGAAAGTAATACGATCATATAAGCTGCCCCAAAGTCTAAAGAGACTTGGGGCAGTTTTTTTTGTAACTAGGTTAACCCGATACGAATGTATTCCACTGTGAGCTCGTAGCCTTCAGGAGCCTGTGTGAGCAGCTCTATATGATGAGGTGCGGTTATTCGCAGGTGCATCCTGTTCTTAGCCTCGATGTGCCATGATATATCAATTCGGCCATCCTGAGGTAGTGGGACAGATCCGCGAGCCCATGTAAAACCCATAGGCTGTGGTGATACACGAACCTTATTCCAACCTGGTGTTAGACCTTGGACTCCAAGGGTATGTGCACCGAGGAAGTATGCGGGACCTGCTGACCAAGCATGGCAGTGACTCCGGGTAAGTACCTTAGGGTTCTTATTGTAACCACTCCATGGGAACATCTCCCAGCATGTGGTTGCATCATGATCGATCATCAGACCATAATTTCTACGTATATCCTCGACTAGAATGTCCAATCTGCCTAGCTTGGCAAGTGCCTCATAGAAGAAGAACAGCATGAATGGACTACCAATCTGCACGAATGAAGCCGGTGGGCTAACCAGATACTGCTCGATTATATCGATTCGCTCTTTGTGAGGAATGTCGCACAAGTAGGCAACGACCTGAGTTTGCATACTAAAGGTTTCTGAAGGTCGACCATCGGCATGGATACAGTCGACATAGGCGCCTTGTTCCTCATCCCAGAGCAGAAGCTCGATGGCTTCTCTTAGCTTGCCAGATCTCTCAACGAGCATATCTCGACTCTGGGAATCTCCAACGGTAGCCGCTATTTCAGCTGCTTCCAGAAACGCTTTGACAAGGAACATATTCTGCGGTGTAACGATACCCTCACGCGGCTGTTCGAAGGGTGCCCAATCTAGTAAATTCCAACCGTTATTACTGAAGAGCCCTTGATCATTAAGTTTAGCGGCATATTGCTCGAGTGTATGCTTGATATGTGGCCACATGTCGGATAGAAATTTCTTGCTGCCATCGTAGCGGTAATATTCTAGGCATGCGGTTATCCAGAAGAATGTCCAGTTCGGAATAACACTATTCCATCCACTGGGAACCTGATCCGAATATAATGGAGTCTGGAAGGCTGATCCGGGAACAAGCTTTAGACATCGCTCAACAATTTCCCGTGAACCGAACGTATAATAATTGACGAGTGCCTCATTCCGAGCATCTCCAACCCAGAAGGCTTGTTCGAAGGCAGGACAATCAACGAATGTATCCTCCATGCATAAGCGTGTGGTATCGCGGCTTATCGTCCAAATATCATTAAGTAGTGGGTCGCTGCATTGAAATTTACCAATTTCAGATACAGGGTAATTACTCTGAAGCATAGTCATACGGTATATGCCCACAGGTCTTGCCGGTTGACGAATAGTTATGGCTAGATAACGTAAGCCTCTTCTGATGAAGGATACGTAAGATTGGCGGCCCTCATGACAAGTATATCGCATTGTATTATCAACTAGCTGGGTATGCTGTCGCCAGCCGTCAGACATATATTCAAAGCCATAGAAGTCGATTATTGTTCCGCTCGCCGCATCCAATTCGAATGAGATGTAGCCAGATAATTCCCTACCGAAATCGATGATAATCTCGCTGTCCAATTGATGATGTATGGGAACAATCGCTTCGTTGTTACTTGCAATAACTGCATTCTGTAGGCTGTTAGGCACAGGATGTGCGAGCTCGGTTGTCTTCCATACATTAGCAGCGAATACATCGGTTAGATTAATCATGGAAAGCGGAACAGGCTTTATCCAATGTAACCACTCGTTAAGCTCGCTTGTCGTCGCGATCTTATGCAAGGCAACATAATCAGGGTGATCTCTAGCTATAGACCTCTGTATCTGATGATCAATTATTTCTATAGTGTCGAAGGGTCCTATTGTAACGAAGGGGGTAGAGCTTGAATCTGAGAACAGCGGTGCCGATAGTTCGAATTGCTCCTTGCAATCAAATCCGATATGGAACCCATGGCCGTGACTGCTTCCAGTAACATCAATAAGGAGTATATGATTACCAGTCGTAAGCTCAATAGTTAGATATCGTTCTGGGTGTTCGCCATGAAACTCATCAGGCTTATACCAGCGACCATCGATGCTGATCGCATAAGAGATCCGACCATCATCGACGATCCCGATTGTGAATGAGGTGTTACATGTCATAGTTACAATTGTAGCGATATAGCCGACAAATTGAACTGGATTTGCATGATTAGCACTGTCTGGAGCCATCAGACTGCGAACATCGATGACTGCTCCCCAAGAAGCGGGTTTGACATAATTCAAGCTCTCTACTCTGGACGGATGAATAATCTCTTCCGTCAAATAAGGAATATCTCGCTCAACAAGCGTGGTCCAGGGCTCCATTCCCACAGGTCCGATGATCGTTGCGGCTTCCCAATGATTGTCATCAAAGCCAGGCATAATCCACGAGCTATCGAAGGATCTTGCGTCGATGATCTCCGTGAAGCCAAGCTGACATGATATGCGTGAAGAATTTACATCATACCCTGAATGAACAGTAGTTTTCCAAGAGTCATCTGTAATTATTGCTTCATTCTGCTCGCTTAGTGTATGCAATTGTAATAATAAACCGCCTCTGCCACGCAGATACTGAAATGTGGATATACCATAATGCATAACAAGAACTGCAATAACGTTATCGGTTCCTGGCTTAAGCCATTGCCCAACATCATATTCATCATATGCCAGCTCGAACGGCCACGACCTCACGGGACCTCGTCCAACCTGTATACCATTAACGAATAACACATAACGGGAGTCAGCGGTAAGTCGTATTGTTGCTTCCCCAACAGGTGAATCATTCAAGCTGAACGCTCTTCGGAAGCAACGCCATTCATTCCTAGGACTTTCATGATTCGAGCTCCAAATCCATGCAGCATCCCATTGTGCTGTTTCACTCATAGATAATCCTCCTTTACAAACTGAATTGATTATATTATAAGTATAATGACTGCATTGATCATGGGTGTATTCGGACGAACAACCGGGTCATAGCGGACATGTGGGGAGGCTATTAGCTATGAGTATTAAACGTGTGGTATCGATTACAAACAGTAGTATGTATTTATCGAATAATGTTCCTATATTTGTTAATCGGATAGAGGAATCATTCAATTTGGAGCAGCATAGTCACGAATTCCTTGAGATTAATTATGTGAGCGAGGGTAGTGGCTTCCATTATATAGAAGGCAATACGATACCAGTCGTTAAGGGAGATTTGTTCTTCTTACCTGTCGGGGTCTCTCATGTATTTCGTCCAGCAACGCCTACACCAAGTCGAGGTCATCTAGTTGTATATAATTGTTTGTTTAATGAACAATTTGTAAGGCGAATGCTGCAACAGCTCTTAGTGGATGATGAGATTAGTCATTTGCTCCTAACACCTTATCCGACACAGGATTGGCTTCAGCTTCGTGATCGTGACGACATGTTTCAGCAATCATTCGATCTAATGCTAGAGGAGTATCAATTACAGAGACCAAACTTCTTATTACTCCTCCAGGTAGAGGTCACACGCCTATTAATTAACATGCAGAGATTTCAAGAGAGCTCATCAACCTTCTTGCATGAACGGGTGAAACAACAGCCTCAGAGGCAGACTGATATTGCGATTGATACGATTGCCAAACGTGTTCAAGCTCATTGCATAGATGTAGCTTCGGTGCAAATACTTGCAACAGAAGTAGGTGTTAGCGAACGCCACTTTCGAAGACGATTTAAAGAGAGATACCATATGTCCTTCATTGCTTATGTGCATAAGTGTCGGATTGAATCAAGCTGTAAGCTATTGACGAGAACAACAGACAAGATATCAACAATCGCCCAAATAGTTGGGTATAAGGATATTAAATTTTTTAACAGCCTGTTTAAGAAGATAACTGGAACGACACCGCATAAATATAGAACCAGCCATCAGCTATAAGAAAGGTCATCGTCAATAATAAAAAGCTGACCGCCATGCAATTATGCATGGCGGTCAGCTTAGGTAAAGTTATATGTTTCTACAAACGAACGTCACTAGAAGGTCCTTGTTGATCAAGCTTCTTCGCTTCTGCTAGCTCATCATCCCAAGTTAGGTGACGGTAAATCTTAGCCGCATCGTCGTTGTCGAACCAGTTTTTGAAATCCTCCCATAGCGCTACTGGCCAGTTTGAATCGATCTGTGCTGTAGTGTAAGTTCCTTCTCTTAGTCGCACGAAGCCGAATACGTCACGAACCTGTGATTTCTCAGCGCCGATAACCACTAGCTCTGCAAGGTGAGGAGGGATGAAGATTACACCAGCAGGAGTAGCCAATACAATGTCGCCAGGAAGACAGACGGCACGACCGATACGAGTAGGTACGTTCATACCTACCATTGTACAATCCTCAATCGCTGTAGGATCACTGCCACGGTGGAATACATTAATATTCTCGATTTCAACAACCTGTTGATTGTCACGAATACCACCCCAGATTACTGCTCCGCCTCTTTTGGTACGAGTGGAGATAGCTGTTCCGAGATTTCCGCCGATATAAGTACCTTTGTAAATCTTGTCGAACATATCTACAACAACAACATCATCTTCACCGATGGAATCGATTACCCATTGATTGAAAAACCCTTTACGACCTTCTTCGTTATGTCCATAGTTAAGTAATGTATCATGTAGATCGGGACGCTTAGGCACCATAACAGCTGTAACTGCACGACCTACCATTGTTTTGTTCGGATGAACGATCTTGAAGTCACCCTCGAATTGATCCTTGTAGCCTCTGTGCCATAATGGACCCCAAGCTTCTTCTAAAGTAATTTTGCGCATACGTTCTAGAACATTCTCAGATACCTTTGGACGACCATTGGGGAAACGTTCGCCTTCCCATAGCGGGGTAAGCTGGATAATATCTTCTTTGTTGTCAAATTTCATGTAAAGCACCTCTTTCATAATTTTATATTTCAACTTTCTTCTGGACTATCAGTGTTTCAAAATTAGCTCCAGAGTCGATCGTTCGATACATGATTATTCCATTGATCTGTGGATTCCCACAATCCAGGAACATCCGGGTGAATATGTTGAGAGATAATCTCATCATTAAGCTCGTCTATTCCAAGTCCAGGAGCGTCAGGAACAGCTATGAAGCCGTTATTCAACAGTGGCTTTGGAAGCTTGCTGATGATAATGTCATCCCACCAAGGTACTTCTACAGAGTGGAATTCACATGCAAGGAAGTTCTCAGTTGCTGCTGCCATATGAACGGCTGCTAGACAAGCAATTGGGCTTTCTGCCATATGAATAGCCATGGATACACCGTATTCTTGAGCCATATCACCGATTTTCTTCGTCTCTAGAATACCACCGCTTGTAAGAATATCAGGGTGAATAACTGATACACCACCAGCTTCAAGCAACGGCTTGAAGTTCTCCTTCAAGTAGATATCTTCACCTGTACAGATTGGTGTAGCAACAGCATTTGCCAACTTCACATATTGATCTGTCAGCTGCCAAGGAATCATATCTTCCATCCAAGCTAAGTTAAATTTCTCTACGCGACGACCGAGCTTAATGCAGTTCGTAAGACCAATATGACCGAAGTGATCCACGGCAAGTGGAACTTCATAGCCGATAACAGCACGAACATCAGCTACGTATTGCTCTAGAAGATCGAGACCATGCTCAGTTACATGAATGCCGGTAAAAGGATGAGCGATGTTATAAATATCATATTGACGGTTGCGTAGTGTGCGGTACTCAGCTTCACTAAGCTTGTTAGCGCTATTCTTGCGGCCATACCAAGCTTTGTTAATTGCTTTCATCTCTTCTAAGAATCCAAGCGGAGCGTTTAATGCGCCTGGCTCGTTGAAGATCTGATTAATACCCAGGTCCATCTTCAAGAATGTAAAGCCTTGATCCATGCGCTCCTTCAAGGCATGTCCCATTGCAGTGCCTGTATCCTTACCATCCACATCCGTATCACAATACATGCGGATCTTGTCGCGGAATTTACCACCTAGCATCTGCCAGATTGGAATACCATAAGCCTTACCTGCAAGGTCCCATAGTGCAATTTCCAGTCCGCTCACACCGCCGCCTTGACGAGCATGACCTCCGAATTGCTTAATGCGGCGGAACAATTTGTCAATATTACATGGATTCTCGCCAATCAAACGGCTTTTTAGTATAAGTGCAGTTTCCTTTTGAGCACCATCACGAACCTCGCCAAAGCCAACTAGGCCTTGGTTTGTATACACCTTAATTAAACTACAGTGCATAGGCGCATCTACGATATCTGTGAAGCGAATGTCAGTGATTCTAAGCTCAGAAGGATTTGAGAAGGTGTTCGTGTGAGCAAGTGTACTTTCATACGTGTTCGGTTTCGACATGAATTGAATTCTCCTTTTTTGTGTTTTCGACTAATTGGCTATTTATAACAACATGCTTCCGCCGTCTAAACGGATGGAGCTGCCTGTCATAAATTGTGTCTCGTCGGAAGCGATATAGCATACCAAGGATGCAACATCTGACGGTTTACCAACTCGACCCATTGGGAACTTCTTGAAGATCTTGTTGGCTTCTTGTTTCATCTTAGCTGCTTCTTCCGGTGTAGCGATCGGTTTAGACTCCCTAGCGCTTTGCTTGCCTACATCTACAGCACCAGGCTCGATGATGTTAACCGTGATACCATACTTAGCTAACTCGATGGCGCTTTCCCTACTCATCATGCGAATTCCGCCTTTAGTCATTGCGTAGAGAGTGTCAAAGTCGGTAGGCCGCTTCGAGTGTACGGAGGAAATATAGATGATTCTTCCGTTTTGTTTCTCTTTCATATAAGGAACGACAGCTTGTGTACACTGCCAGTAGCCTTTCAGGTTAGTGCTCATCATTCGGTCGAAGGTCGCCCCATCATAATCGAAGAAATCGAAGTTAAGCTGTAATGCAGCATTATTAACTAGAATATCAATGGTGCCGAAGTGATCAACGACCTGCTTGACCATTCTCTCAACGTCTGTCTTCACTGATACATTCGCTTGAATGATTATGGAATCTCCACCAAGCTCTTCAATCTTCTGCTGGGTATCCCTTGCTCCCGCATCACTCATATTATAATTAATCGCAACTTTACAGCCGCGTCTAGCAAGTTCCACAGCTATTCCCTTACCGATGCCAGTGCCTGAACCGGTAACTAAGGCAACCTTTCCAGCTATACTCATGGTGTACCTCCTTCTAGATCAGCAGGCTTCTTCATTCTGAAATCCATGTAGTGATTAAGGAATCCACCATCTAGTCGAATTGCTGCACCATTCAGATAACGTGACTCGTCACTAGCTATGTAGAGAATTAGAGCAGCTAAATCCTCATGTGTACCTAGAATGGCATTCGGAACTTTATACTGATAGGACTCATACAATGTTGAGAAGGTGCTCTCTAGAGCAGCGTTATCTCCTTCAACAGGACCCATCTCAATCGAATTTACAGTAATTCCATGACGACCTAAGAATAGAGTAGCTTCACTTGCCAGCATCTTAACTGCACCCTTCGATGCGCTATAAGCGAATGAAGAGCCGGTTGGCTTCTCAGCATGAATGGAGCTTACATAGATGATTCTGCCAGATTGCTGTGCAATCATCTGTTTACCCACGACTTGTGTACATACGAAAGCAGTTTTTGTATTCTCATTAAGCACGTCAAAGAATACATCTTCTTCGCCAAACTCGATACTAGTAAGCTTAATCAGGTTATTGTTGTGAATCATCACGTCAATCGTTCCTAGCTGCTGAGCGGCTTGTTCAATAGCTTCTGCTAATTCAGGTCTACTGCACAGATCAACATTAATCACGACGGTCTTGCTTCCTGCGGTATGACATTGCTCCAATTCCAATTGAATACTTTTGCCGCTAGATCGGCTATTCAGAATGAAATTGGCTCCTTCTTTGGAAAGGTTGTGAAGAATTGCCTTTCCAGATTCACTGTCTGCATCTGTAATAAAGACGACCTTACTGAGTATTGTCATATATCTCCTCCAGGGTGTTTTCGCCTTCTTGTACATGGGTTGTTCACATTATTAATCTTACATGGGTACTGAGAAGCTTGCGATGCTGTAAAATTATGATTTTGTATGATTTTTTTTAGAACTATTTCTCAGAATTGAAGTAAAACTTTAGTCTGCCTTTAAGATTAGTCAAACGCGCTGTAGATATACTATAATGAGAGTAAGTAAAAAGCGAAGATAGGTGACCGACGTGCGGATTAACAAGTATATTAGTGAGACAGGCATTGTATCTAGACGTGAAGCGGACAAGCTTGTTGCCGCGAACCGAGTTACGATTAACGGAGTTGTTGCGGAGTTAGGGAGTGTTGTCACACCGGAGGATAACGTTCGACTTGATGGTAAGCCATTAGGTATGAAGAAGCAGCATGTATACATCGTATTGAATAAGCCTGTAGGAATTACATCAACAACGGAAGGGCATGTTAGAGGGAATATTGTTGATTATGTTAATCATCCAGAGCGCATATTCCCCATCGGGAGACTGGATAAGGATTCGGAAGGACTCATTCTCTTGACGAATAATGGAGATATCGTGAATGAGATCTTACGTGCAGAACATAATCATGAGAAGGAGTATATCGTCACAGTCGACGGTCCTGTAACGCCAGCCTTTGTTAAGGCAATGGCAAACGGTGTGGAAATTCTAGGTACGATAACGAAACCTTGTGAAGTTACACGTATAAGTGAACGTGTATTTAGGATTATTCTGACTCAAGGTCTGAATAGGCAAATCCGTAGAATGTGTTCAGCTCTTGGATTAAAGGTTGTACGTCTACAACGAGTACGTATCATGAACATAAAACTGAATGGATTAAAGAATGGTGCTTGGCGTAATCTAACTGAACAGGAATTAAGTCAGCTGAAGATGACATTAAAAGCACGTTAAAGCTCATTGTTGCAGCTAATACCTGTTTCGCTCAGAATATGCTATTATAATAGGTAGATTGATGATATTGAGGTGATGACATGACAGATTCAACCAATACACCCGAAGAAGTGGTGGAAGCTGGGCAGCCTAAGAAGATAACTCTTGAGGAAGCCATCAAACGCAAGCTGGCACAGAAGAAGGAACAGCAATCGAACAACAAACAACCAAATCAGCATTCTACTAGTGTGCAAGCCATGAAGCATCAACAAACAAAAAAGTCGAATAATCAAAAAAGACGTACAGGTGTATAACTTGTACGTCTTTTTTATGGTATATAGGACTATTTTCCTATAAAGTATTGCCAAAGAAAAAATGGGTCTGTTATTATCCTATTATAGGATATGAATCGCTATTGAAGAGGGGTAATGAAGATGCGATTAGTCACACGCTCGGATTTTGATGGATTAGTAACTGCAGTTTTACTTAGGAAGCTTGGTATGATTGAGGAGATGAAATTTGTTCATCCCAAGGATATGCAGGACGGCATAATCGAGATAACCAGTAATGATATTCTAACAAATGTACCTTATATGGCAGGCTGTGGAATTTGGTTCGACCATCATGCAAGTGAGGTGAAGCGAGCACAAGAGGAAGGCTTTGAATTCGAAGGGGAGGCTCGAATCGCAGATAGCGCTGCACGAGTCGTTTACGACTACTATGGTGGTAGAGCACAATTCGGAGAAGCCTTTGATAGTATAATGGCGGGAGTCGATAAGGCAGACGCTGCTAGATTCTCCCAAGATGATATTCTTCATCCTCAAGGCTGGGACCTGTTATCCTTCATCATGGATTCCAGAACCGGATTAGGTCGATATCGGGATTATCGAATAAGCAACTATCAGCTCATGGAGAAGCTTGTAGACTTATGCTCGTATATGAGTGTTGAAGAGATCATGGCCGACTCTGACGTGAAGGAACGGGTCAGTAGGTATTATGAATTAGACACTTCCTTCCGTGAGATGATCTCTACGTATACACGCACTGAGGGTAATGTAATTATTACGGACATGCGTAATGTTGAAGTGATCTATCCAGGTAACCGATTTTTGGTGTATGCGATGTATCCAGAACAGAATGTCTCCATATGGATAGTTGATGGATACCAGAAGCAGAATTGCTCAATCGCTTGTGGACACAGTATTCTTAATAGAAGCTGCAAAGCTCATATAGGATACTTGATGCGAGAGTATGGTGGTGGAGGTCATGAGGCAGCAGGAACCTGTCAAGTTGCCTATGATTCAGTGGATCGGACTATATCACAATTGTGCAGTTCTTTTAATATAGTTTAAGAATGGTGGCGTGTATGAATAGATTAAGAGTTAGCATCGCCGCTAAGCTTAGTCTCACACTTGGTTTCATTATGATCCTATCCTTTGGAGGTCTAATTGCCTCCAATTTATTTAATTTGTACAATAATAGTCTCACACAAGGTGAGTTAGAAGCTCAACAGCAATCGGAATTATATGCAGATTCTCTTCATTTGGAATTTATTGAAACGCTATCGATGCTGAAGACAATAAGGTCTATTATGCTAGAAATGATCGATCAGGGAACACAGAACCGGGCCCTAATCGTGGGTACACTACAGAATTTATTAATAGAACATCCCAATATATTGGGTTTATATACGATGTGGGAGCCCAATGCATTCGATCAGCGTGACGATGAGAATATGAATAAAAATTCCTACGATGATGAGTCAGGTCGCTTTGTTCCTTACGTGGTGAGGAACAAAGGGCTTTTTCACGTGTTGCCTATTGATTACAACAACCAATCAGAGAACATGGATTACTATACAATCCCTAAGATGAATAAGAGACTATCTCTTATTGAGCCTTCTGCTTATGAAATCAATGGTGATGACATATTGATGACCACCTTAGCTCTGCCTATATTGGATAATTGGAACCAATTTCTGGGGGTGGTTGGAGCTGATATCACAGTGGACTTTGTGCAGAAGGAGATTGAAGCCATACATCCATTAGGTGGATATCTTACTGTCATTACCGCTACGGGGAGCTATCTTGCTAATGGCAGGTATCCTGAATTAATAGGTAAGCCATATGAGGATTTCTCACATTCGAGGGATATATTGTCTAAGTTAGATGAGAATCAACGCCAGATTTACACGCCAAGTCAGGATTCGAAGGGTGAGGATTTCCGGTTATTCTACCCGGTCCTTCTAGATAAAGAGATGTGGCATATTGAGATTGTCATACCTAAGAAGAATATATTGGCTAGTTACTATGAACAATTACGTACATCCTTATTTATTTCGGTAGTTGCATTTCTATTTACTGTGGTTATGATGGTTATCCTGCTGGATCACTTTATCATTAGACGTATTCACGAAGTTATCCGTGCTTCTCAAGCAGTTGCGGATGGTGATCTAGATAGAAAGCTAACTATAGGGACCGAGGATGAAGTCGGGCTGATGGCCCATCATTTCAATCAGATGGTAAGCAGCAGGAAGGAAGCTGAAAGAAGAATACAACACCAAGCAACACATGATTTACTGACGGGTTTAGCTAATCGGTCGGGATTTATGGAGTACATGAACAATGATATAATTCAACTGAAATCGAAGATACATTCATTATCACTATTATTCATTGACTTGGATAGGTTTAAATACATTAACGATTCTATGGATCATTCAGTTGGCGATATTCTATTACAGCATGTAGCTGAACGATTACTATTATGTGTAGCATCAAGGGGTGAAGTGTTCCGACTTGGTGGAGATGAATTTGTTATTGTGTTTACGGCTCTTCCAAATCAAGAATCAACCCTCTTGCTAACAGAACAGATTCTTCAAGCTATATCCGAGCCGATAACACTAGGTGATAAGCAAATTTTCACAACGGCGAGTATAGGTATTAGCTTTTACTCTGCGCTACAGGATAATCTGGAAGCTTTAGTGAAGGAGGCGGATACTGCGATGTATGTAGCGAAGAAAGTAAGCAATACATATATCGTGTATAATCCTTCTATGAGTCTTGCGCCTTCTAAGGAAATTACGATGGAGAGAGAGATGCAGACAGCGCTTGAGAATAATGAATTTACATTGTATTACCAACCCAAGGTTGATTTAGCTACGCGTACGATATATGGAGTAGAGGCACTGATTCGCTGGGACCATCCTGAGCTAGGAATTATACCTCCATCGGAGTTTATACCGATTGCGGAGAGAACAGGATTTATTATCTCGCTAGGAGAATGGGTGTTGGATACCGCATGCCAACAGAATAAAGCTTGGCAAGACATGGGGTTACCCCCCATTCAAGTTGGTGTGAATTTGTCGATGGTTCAGTTCCAGAATCGGAGCCTATTGCAGATGGTGAAGAATTGTGTCACGAGATCAGGAATTGATCCATGTTACTTGGACCTTGAACTAACAGAAACCGTGCTGATGAATAATCCGGTATATACAATAAAGACCTTACATGCATTAAGGGACTTTGGAGTTCTGCTATCCCTAGACGATTTCGGTACAGGCTATTCTTCACTTAGCTACTTGAAGAATTTCCCTCTCCATACCGTAAAGCTAGACAAATCATTCATACAGAATATATCAAAGGACATAAAGGAGCAGTTGATAGTTAATTCTGTAATCGTCATCGCCCATAGCTTGAATCTCAAGGTTATAACTGAGGGAGTTGAAACAGTGGAGCAACTACGAATTCTTGAATCTAATCGGTGTGATTCCATACAAGGGTTTTACTTCGATCCTCCTATGACTTCAGCGATATTCACAGAGATGTATAAAGAGTCGAGAATATATAAGTAGCATTAGCGATTGCGTAAGAATATATGATATAAACCTACCTTCGTTAGTGCAATGGTAGCCGGTCACTATTTCTTAGGAGATAGTTGACTGGCTTATTTTATCGTTACATAAGTAGGGTATAATAGTTGAGAGTAATGTTCTAAGGAGGGGTCGGATTGTTAAGTAAGACATTCAGACTATCAATGTTAATTGTAATGATACTCATCATAGGCTCCTGCAGTTCGAATACGGATAACCCAAGCGGTATAGCTGGTGATGTGATTCACCAGGATCAGCTGCAACTACTAGATGCATTCGGGGGTGAGACATTCGAGATCCCTGTAGGTGTTCGTCATGCTGGTGATGGAAGTGGGAGTCTATATGTCGTAGAGAAGCCTGGCATCATCAGTGTATTAAGCGGTAACTTGGATGATCCCAGAAGAGAGATATTCATCGATATAAGGGACAAGGTAAATAGTCGGGGCAACGAGCAAGGTTTGCTTGGACTCGCTTTTCATCCGGATTACAAGAATAATGGCAAATTCTACGTCAATTATACTTCGAATGTAGGAACGGTTATTGAAAGCTACGAATTGAGATTAGATGGGTCTAAATTAGGTGATCCAGCAAGTGGAGTAATTATTCTTACATTCAACCAGCCCTTCAATAATCATAATGGGGGAGAGGTCTCTTTTGGTGCAGATGGTTATTTGTATATTGCTACAGGTGATGGGGGTTCTGGTGGAGACCCTCTAGGAAATGGACAGAATCTGGATTCTCTATTGGGCAAAATATTACGGATCAACGTAGATCAAACAAATGGCGATAAAAACTACTCGATCCCAGAAGATAATCCCTATTATATGAATAAAGCTGGGTATCGCGAAGAAATTTACGCATATGGATTACGGAATCCATGGAGATTTAGCTTTGACAAAGTGACTGGTAAGCTGTGGGCTGCGGATGTGGGACAGAATACGGTTGAAGAGATTGATATCATAGAGAAGGGGCATAATTATGGATGGAGCACGATGGAGGGGAGTCTCTGCTTCAATCCGAAGAAAGGCTGCGAGCAAGCTGATCTATCAGCTCCAATATGGGAATACAACCCCGAGAACAGCGGAGCATCAATTACTGGTGGATATGTATACCGTGGCAAGGAGATTCCTTCATTAGTAGGAAAATATATATTTGCCGATTTTGTAGATGGGCGTATATGGACACTGAGCTATGATGGGATGAATACAGCTACTGCAGAGAAGCTGGAGCTAGAGGAATTCAATATCACATCCTTCGGTGAGGATGAGGAGGGTGAGCTATACGCTTGCTTGTATGATGGTCGAATTGTGCGATTAAGCAGCATTACAGAATGATCAGGTACACGCTATTGATTCATTCCTACTCTTCTTGGTTATATACATATTAAGAGTGTATGAAGGAGAAGGAGGACATAAACATGAGTTTATCCAATGATGTTGAGAAGAAAGAGACGCATATTGAGAAGAGATCAGATCCAAGTGCAGTTCAATCTACATTTATTAAGTATGCTGCATATGTCATCATATTCTTTGGGATAATGTATTTCATAGTTAAATATATTCTTCCGAAATTCTAAAGCATGAAGAACCATCAGAGATATTCTGATGGTTCAACTTTTGATTATGTTATAAATAAGGGTAATAGGTGATATTAGGATCATATTCATCATCTGAGTACATCTTGCCACCCCATGCTAGAATGACAATCTTACCCTGATCCATCTCGGCTTCAAGTAATTCTGCTTGATCCTTTGGAACACCCATTGATCTTAGCTTAGCGCGGAGCTCATCACCTCTGGAGCGGAATAAATTGGCAATGGCCGTTATCATCCCTTCTTCGATAATTCCAATAGGATTTGCATCTGTATGCTCGACAAGATGATCCGTTCGTTCACTGTTATGCGCCAGCACGTATAGACTATTCTTAATATATCCTTGGTCAACGAGCTGTTGAATTTCCTCTCTCGCCTCTAAGATATTATTCACTGTTGTAATTTTCGTCGAAGCACCTGAATCTGTTTGCACATTCAATACATCTCTCATATCATAATGCCTCCTCAGATTAGTTATCTTCTTCCTTGTATGTGTCTAGACACTTTTACTTAACCACATACCTATGGAATGAAACAGCTTATCATGGAGGGAATCTCCCACACGCACATCTTCCAGGTGTATAATAGAATGGATTAATACTATATTATTAACTGTGACATGAAGGAGATACAAGAGATGACCAAGAATAGAAAATCCGCCTCTTCCCCGAGGGTTAATTCGCAAGATAAGCCTGCAACACTGAAGGACCTGTTGAGTCCAGATATATTGAGCAAGCTTAAATTGCAAGCCACTGAGCTAAAGGCAGAAGAAGAGAAAATCGCAGCTGAGAAGAGTAAGCAGATTGAAGAGCAAAAGAAAGCTGAGCAGAAAAGGTTAGACAATGATTTTGAGTACTTGCTTAATAAATCGATGCCTTCAACTAAGAGATAATAACTGGATGCTATCTAGAATGCCCAGTTACCATTACGGAATATGGGTTCAGTTGTGTTATTCTCTAATACTCCATCGATATTCATCTCAGCGCTGCCGATCATAAAATCCACATGGGTCAAGCTGTCGTTTAAGCCATTCTCCGCCAGCTCTTCCTTGCTCATGGATTTACCGCCAACGAGGTTGAATGCATAGGCTTTACCAATTGCAATATGATTAGAGGCATTCTCGTCGAATAAGGTATTATAGAAAATCAGGTTGGTATCAGAGATCGGAGAACGGTGGGGAACTAATGCGACCTCCCCTAGGTAATGGGAGCCTTCATCGGTTTCGATTAATCCCTTAAGTGTCTCATACCCATGCTCTGCAGAATAATCCGTGATGCGCCCATTTTCGAACGTTAGGGAGAAGTTCTCAATGAGATTTCCAGCATAACTTAGTGGCTTTGTACTTGTCACGATACCATTCACACCGGACTTCATGGGTGCTGTGAATACTTCCTCCGTAGGCATGTTAGCAACGAACACCGTACCAACTGCGTTATGACTTCCTGCACTTACCCATAGATGAGCTTTGGGTAATTCAATCGTGAGATCAGTTCCAGGTGCTGTATAATGAAGTGCTTTATATTTGCGATCATTCAATCTATCTGCCTTCTGATCTAAGATATGAGTATGATCCCTCCATGCTTCAATAGGGTTATCCAAATCCACACGTGTAGCTTTGAATATCGAATCCCATAAGGCTTGGAGCCGGTCCTCCTCATTGGTCTCTGGGAATACTTTGTCTGCCCAAGCTTGAGAAGGTACCGCGACAATTGACCAGCTGATCTGATCAGACATCGCATAATTTCTGTAGGGTTGTAATGCTGTACTAGTGGCGATGTTCGCATCCTTGATTCGTTGAGGCTCAATTCCCTTCAATAAATCGGGATTTGCAGCTATAATCGACAAGAAAGCCGCATTATTAGCAGCCATCTCCTCCCATCCTTGGGCTCTCCACATCGGGTATTCGTGGAATGCTTCACTTGGTGCCAACTCGTACCTGGTCCGAGTGATCTCATCATCGTTCCACTCAACATGTACATGCTTGGCTCCGATTTCATAAGCTCGCTTAACGACCTTCCTAACGAAGGGTGCTGCCAGTATCGGTGCTGTTATTACGAGTGTTTGGCCAGCCTGTATGTTGACACCCACCTCAACGGCAAGCGCCGCGTATTTATCCAAATTAATGTTATGTGTATCCATATTAGCCTCCTGAATTCTGTTGATAGACCGGTATAACTTTAGAGACGATGCTTTCTATGAGAGATTTAGCCTCCTCCACATCACCTTTGACGCCACCTTCTGGCGCACCTTATCTTTACCTTGCCCAGCATTCTCAGGTTTAGCCATTTCTACATTAAACTTCATGAGCTTATCGACAAAACCGTCAGTTACCATCATAGCACCTTTGGCTGCAGTAGTTCCACTGGCACTTCTCTTAACTACTTGTGAAGCATTATACATTCACGGCTATTTTGTTCTCAGCTAAATGATTGAAATGGGTTTGAAGAGCATATTTCTTAGACATGTATTTCGTTTGTATGGATCTATAAGCATCATCCTGTTGGAAGAACGATTCTTCATGAATTAGCTGGGATAATGTATGCTGCGCTGCTATCAGTGCCAACTGCTCACAATCAAGAATGTAGAAGCATATGCGATAGCAGTCAATTTCGTATCTTCTTAGCAGGCTAACTCTTTCTTTGAAGGATAACATTCAGTATCTACTCACTTTCTGATAACTCTTCTACAACCTAGTATGAATCCTTAAGATATTATGCGAATCAAAAATATGATAATAATTCCAAATTTGTTTAGACTTATCCATCATACACAAAGATCTAATAAAAAACTGTCGAATCTTGGCGAATGCGCTAGGTCAAAACTCCCATTTATTTATGATGCCATTCACAATCTTGATGTATGAATAGCTCGTATCGCATCATAATAGGTTATTGAATAATTATCGCTTATAATAAGTGTATCAGTGGAAGGAGATCATCGTATGTACGCTAATAAAGTAGTAAGTCTGTCAGTGCTTGTGCTTATCTTAATGGTTTGCTTAATTCCAGTTGTGATTATAGCAGCAGATGTTCCAGCTAAGGATGGATATATTCACGACACTGCACAAATTTTATCTAATTCGGAGTTCAATGAGCTCAACCAAGCAATAAATGATGCCTCATTCTCTTTGTATGTATACACAATCAATGATTTAGGCGAAAGTTCTATATCCAATGTAGGATCATCTGTATTCTCAGAATGGTCTTTAGGTAACCAGGATGCGCTCTTAATCATGCAATGGAGGAGCGAGAAGTTCACCTAGAGCTTTCAATAGGCAGCGCACTAGATAAATCCGTAACCCAAGCTCCGGAATTTCGTGGTGCAGCTAATACATATACACAGTTTATAGATGAATATTTTGTTCCCTACGCAGCTGAGGGTGACTTCTATCAGGGTATTCTATCTGTTGTTCATCAATTAGATGTACTGAAGGAACGAGTAGGGGTACCAACGCCAACACCAGCACCAACGCCAACGCCAACGCCAACACCAGCACCAACGCCAACACCAGCACCAACACCAGCACCAGCACCAGCACCAGGACTAATAATAAATTTTCCAAAAGACGATGACCCATTTATATATGACCCAGCAAATGATGTATTGAACGGTAAATATGAGGCAGAATTTTTAAAAGATTTTGATGAGATAGAAGAAGAAATAAAAAAATGGGATAACAACCACACATCAGATGTATATAACGAATTGGAAGCGAGATACCCATATAAAATGTTTAGCATGGGGGTAGGTAATGATAAAGCAAAAGTAAAGAAATTTTTAAAGCAAACATTGCTGGATAATTACTTTGCTATTCAAAATGACGATGAACAAAGACAACAAAGGACGAAACAAAATTTGGAAAGATTTAAACAAACAACCCCGGACAAATCTTCAGCCATACTTCAAAGAAAAGAAGAGTTGAGGAAAATGTTAAAACCCGATTTATATGACATAGCAGTAAAAAGTGGGAAAATTTCTAAGAATTCAAGAAAAGACGTATTAATCACTCATATTATAAAAG
>DFXU01000018.1 GCA_002383285.1 Caryophanales bacterium UBA4100 | reverse complement strand
TCATATGAAACATGGTTCGATGACCGCGTACATGTGGGTACCAGCCACTCATAAAGGAGCAACGGCTTGGTGTGCATACTGGATTCTGGCAGTAAGCTTGACTGAATGACACTGCATCCTTCTGAATGATTTGATCGAGATTCGGAGTAACAGCAGCGGGATTCCCCAGATGCCCAACAGCATCACCCCGCCATTGGTCTGGATTAAATATGATAATGTGCGGTTTCTTCTCCATATATCGTAATCTCTCCTTCTGCCTGACTATGATAAATAATACGATAATCCATATGCTGCACTCGGTCAAACAAATGATTTGTGTCAACCTATGTGAACTGTTTCGTCTTCTTGTTCTTGAAGAGGATAATGAGCTTTGTTGCCCAATAGGAAATATAAGCGATGGTTAGGACAATGAAATATAGAACCATGTGATTTATGCCTTTATGCAGCTTCAGCAATCCTACATACTCGGAGAATAAGGCAAATCCACTCACGAAGATTGCTACGAATGCAGCATATATGTAATAGTTCCTTCCCCTATTGGTACAGTATTGATAGTTCAACATAAGTACAATTGGAACTAGGGATGCCGTTACACTAAACCCAATCGGGAGGAAAACAAACAAGGTGTGGGGACAACATAATTGTTCATAGACAGTATGATATCGATATATGTCAACACAACATGTGTTGTATATCCGAAAAAAGCAATTTCAAACAACCGCTTCTTATCGATGGTGAAGAATAACACAATCAGCGGTATTAATAATATAGATACGTTACCCCAGAAATACCATGTCCCCATGTTTGAGTATTGCTGCCAATATTTTATTAGCATATCAGTAAGCTCTTCCTTATGTTCGAAAATCTTATCATATTGCTCCTCTTTCTTCATAACTGAAGCCCTCCTGATTAATGTCTATGTTAACCATTTATATGTACCCACATAATTTATCCCAAAAGAAGAATACCCATCCAGAGAAATGGATGGGGTATTATCATAGTGAACATATTAAGATCAGTTACTGTTTACGCTCCAAAATCACATTAATGATAAGTTTAGTGCTTCAAGCACTCCACCAGCATGAGCAGTGTCATCGACTGACCATATGGCATTGGGCAGATAGGAATGTTGTGGTAGTAAGCCAGATCCCGTCCGAGACCGGTGCCATAAGAGACACCCCCAACTGTGCCATTCTCATCAATCTGATCGAGCACACCGAAAGCCGCTTTCCAGCCTATGATGGCATAGGGCTCTGGCAAGTAGCCGAGCCTCACTGCCTTCAGAATGCCATACGCGAATGCGGCGGTTGCTGAAGTTTCCTCGTAGGTAGAGGGATCTGTCAGCAACGTATGCCACAATCCGCTCTCAGCCTGAAGCTCAGCCAGCTTCTTCACCTGCCGTTCGAGAGCTCCGAGTAGGAAGCTACTTACACCCTCAGGCAGTTCAACCATATCTAGGTATTCGACCAAACCAGCAGTATACCATGCATTCCCACGACCCCACAGGGCACCAGCGTAATGACTTCTGTCGACGAACGACCAACCATGGAAGAATAAACCGGTAGCTGGATCAGTCAAGTATTTCAAGTGAACGAGGAACTGCCGTACACTCTCCTGTATATAGTCCTCATGATTGAGGAGCACACCCATCCGAGCAGTGAACAGCACTGTCATATACAGCGTGTCATCCCATAGCTCACCTTCGTTGGCATGACCAGAGACAATGTGCTGGAAGCCACCCTCTTCTGTGCGGGGGAGCTCGTTCATGACGTATTCGACCCATTCAACACACAGCTGTTTGAAGTCATCACGACCGGTCTCTTCGACGAGATAGCTAAGCGTTAGCATCGGACACATCGTGTTGATATTCTTCTCTGGTACGGTGCCCTCCATCAGATGCCGATCGAACCAAGCAACGAGAAATTCGAGGATGTCCTTCTTACCGCTCTCCTTGTAGTATTGATAGAGTGAGAACAACGCTACACCCTGCGGCCACTCCCAATTGTTCATCGATATGATCCCGATAGGGATATTAGCCTCGTCTCGATCGGACTTCAGGTGCTGCATCTGATGAATGATCTTAGCGATCTTCTCCTGTAGCAGCCTTTCATCTATTTGCTGTAACTTTGTCATCCTGATACCTCCAAGTTATATGATTACATATAGAAAAGTCGGCCACTCGGGCCGACCTTTCTAGTCATCCTAGCTCGTTCTACTTAAAGATGGTATAAATATCCTTCGCCATAATTGATGTGTCTTTATGAGATTGATACCACTCCTCATACCAAGCATCAACCTTCGCACCTCCGGCGCTTTCCCAGTTCGCTTGGTTATCCTTGATTGCTTGCTCAACCGAATATTTGGACCCACTGACAACGGCTTTATTCAGGTTAGCAACAAATTGTCCATCCGCTGCATAATTTCCTCCCGAAGTTATCCGAATTGTACTCAAATCTGCGGGTATTGCAGGCATGTACTCACCTAGTGTAACATCAGCAATCGGACGATCTGGTGACAAGTACGCTGCTTCGGCTTGATCCACGATCGCGATGAATTCCTTATGGACTGGATTATTGTTCGGATCTAATGAATTTTTAATTTTCCAGCAATCTCCGAATATCGTTTGCGACACTAACATCCGCATATCGCCCGTCCAGGTTTGCTCTGCTTTATTCTTCTCCTGATCGATAGGTACCGGGCAATTATTAGCATCATTCTGCCAATGAACGCCTTCCTCCCCGAATCTTAGCATTTTCTGAGTAGATTCCTTAACAAGGAAATCAACGTACTTTATAATGGTAGCTGGATCCTTCGCATTCGCATTAATCGCTGCTGTCGCTTGAACAGGCGAACCAATAACAGGACTAAATTGACCAAATTCCGAAGCAGGGAGCTCGATGGTCATTACCTGCGCATTGGGGATATTCTTCTTTAATGCTTCATAAGTACCTAGTGTGCCATTCGATGCTACACCACTTGTTCCGTATATACCTAATTTACCGGTAATAAAGTTTTGCTTTTCATTCTCACCATTTTTGTCTAACAGGAAGTCCTTATCGATAATACCATTCTCATATAGCTTCTTAATAAACTCATATTCGGCTTGTTTGTTCTCCCACGCACGTACCATCTTGCCATCTTGAATTTTATACTCAACACCTTGGAACATGGCATCCAGAATATATTGGCTGACGAAGGCTGCTCCCATTCCGAGTGTATCGTCAGCACCATTCTTATCCGGATCGCCTTTCGTGAATGCTTCCGCAACCTTATACAAGTCGTCTACTGTCTTTGGAACAGATAATCCTAGGTTATCCAACCAATCCTTACGGATCAGAAGTCCGTGGTTCGGTAGCATCCCGTTCAAACGACCGAATTCGTACATATTCCCATCATCGCGAGTAGCAATCTTACGAAGAATAGGGTATTCCTCCAGCATGGCTTTATATTCAACGCTATGCTCTTCAATCAAATCTTGAATGGGCATCAACTGCTTCGCATTGATCAATTGATCGCGAAAGTCTGTTTTGAATTCATAGATTAAGTCCGGCGCTTGTCCTGAAGCGAACAGAACATTATATTTGTCGAGCGATTCCCATCTTGGGATCGCTTGGAAATCGACGTCTGCAGGTCCATTCTCAATAATCCATTTCGTCCAGCGATTATCCTCAATCGTACCTTCCGCTGCTGGGACCTCTCCTCGATCATAGATCGCTGATGATAAGGAACCTCTTACTTCAGGCTTATCGGTGGATGGCTCGTTCGTGTTAGTCGTATCCTTAGTATTGCTCGGCTCCTCTTTATTTGCTCCATTGTTGTTATTTCCACATGCCGCTAATAACAGTGTCAGAACCAGAGCTAGCATTGTTACGTAGAATAAAGACTTTCTCATTTGGTTTACACCTTCCCTTTTTATGAATGTATTATAAGGCTTCTTAAACAGCTGTACCAAACGTTACTATATTGCGCATCAACCCCTTACATATAATTTAATTACCCCTTTATAGCACCAAGCGTAATACCTTTGACAAAATATCTCTGGAGTATCGGGTAAATGATAATCATGGGAAGAATCGAAACAACTAAGCCTGAAGCTCTTATCGTCTCCGGCGTTAGCGATAACGTATCCTCCGGCTGTAGATTATTGAGCTCTTGAATGACAGATTGACTGCGAATCATTTGCTGAACGATCACGGTCAAATTATATTTTTCCGTATCGTTAATAAACAGTAGGACATTCACAAACTGATTCCAATAGCCAACCAAGTAGAAAAGGGTCAAAGCCGCCAACACAGGGACACTGAGCGGTAGAACAATTTGAACAATTAATCGGAACTCCTTGCAGCCATCCATTCGAGCTGCCTCTATTAATTCCTCGGGCAGACTCTCAAAGTACGTTTTTAATACAAGTAAATTAAAGACACTAATTAAACCAGGAAGCCAAATGGCCCAATAGCTATTAATGAGATGAAACGAGCTCAGCACGAGATAATTCGGAATAATACCACCTGTAAAAAGCATGGTGAATAGAATAATTAATGTGAACTTCCGGCGACCGATCATATTCTTCCGCGATAATGGATACGCGGCCATGACGGTAAAAATCATAGACAGAACAGTACCGACGACCGTAATAATCAGATTATTCTTAAAGCCGTTAATGATATCGCTGCCTGCGAATAAAGCTTGATAAGGCTTAATGGTTATATCTACAGGCCATAGAAAAACCCGTCCTGATGCTACATCCTGCGCTTCGCTTAAAGATATGGCCAGAATATGCACGAGAGGAAACAAACACGTTAACCCTACGAGTAATAAAACAAAGTAATTAATACCATAAAAGATACGTTCTCCATTAGTGTCTTTCATCGTGTGTCTCCCTTCTTAGAACAACCCATGCCCGAAGCGCCTGGCTACCATATTTGCAAGTAACAGAAGAATTAGTCCTACCAAGGATTCGAAAAATCCCATTGCCGCTGTTAAACTGAACTGCCCACCCTGCAGGCCGACCTTATACGTATAGGTACCAATCACCTCGGCTACATTATAAACAGTGCTATTCTGCATGGAATATACCTGATCAAAGCTAACCTCCATCACATGACCAACATTAATAATAAATACGATGACAATGATCATGGAAAGGCCCGGTAGTGTTATATGTCGGATTTGCTGCCACTTGTTCGCCCCGTCAATGCACGCTGACTCATAGAGGCTTGGGTCTATGGACGATAATGCGGCCAAATATATGATCGCCCCCCAGCCCGCTTCCTTCCAAATACCTGCTCCAACAAAAATCGAAATCCAGTTGCTCTCATCGTATAAGAATTGCTGCGTTTCACCGGTCATCCGCTCAACCAACAAATTAATAACACCGTAGCTGCCGAAAATATCCATCGCAATCCCTGNTACGATAATCCATGATAGAAAATGCGGTAAATATAAGAGGGTTTGCACTGATCGCTTAAAAGCAAAGCTGCGGACTTCATTCAATAGCAATGCCAATATAATGGGGAATGGAAACCCGACAATTAAATTCAATAAGCTGAGCATTAAAGTATTACGTATAATTCTAAAATTTTGTGGGTTTGAAAAAAGTGTCTCGAAATGCTGAAATCCAACCCACTGACTTCCGAATATCCCATCTGTAAAGTTGTAATTCTTGAAGGCGATCATCAGCCCGCCAATCGGAAGGTATTTGAAGGCGATAAAGTAAATCAAAACAGGAATGAACATCATAAAGTATGGGATGTTCTGTTTTATCAAATTGCTGCGTATACCCATCGGCTCCTCCTCCAACCAAATCGACCATGTGCTTTCTTGATGATCGTTCAGCTGTTGTCTGTTGTCTGTGCTCACAATGTAAGCGAGATCAGGCATTAGGGTCAACAAACAAGATTCATGACCATCCACAATATTCGAAAAGTAGGTAAACTACTCAATCTCTAATGAATAAGGCAGCCGTCCACAGTGGACAGCTGCCTTATTCAAGCTATAAACACATTTCGTTTCATCATCAATTCTCCATAAAGTTCCTACGGTAATCGCCTGGTGTTAATCCTGCCATCTTCTTAAAGGCGCGGATGAAGGAAAAGGCATGGTTGTATCCGACACACTCGGCAATAGCCTGAACTGAGTCATTCGTCGAGAGCAGCAGCCTCTTCGCATGTGAGATACGTACCTCTGTCAAGTAATCGGAAAACTTCTCGCCGGTTTCTTCCTTAAACAGATGGCTCAGGTATTTCGGATTAAGGTGAAAGCTATCACTTAGGAAATTAAGCGATAGCTGAGGATCTGCATGGTGTTCTTCAATAAACTGCTTTACGCTTTGCATGGTTGCGGAATACGTACGATCATTGCGCAGCACCGAGTACTCCCGTTCCGCCTTTTCTAATAGCTCTAATAGCGGCTGATGTATATCCTGCAACATGTCCACTTCACTCATCACAGCTTGGATGTCAGGTAAGATATGCTGATCCCATATTCTCCGATAATCATTGTTTAATGCGTATATATCAGCCGTTAGCTGATATATAAAGTAGTTCAGAAGATACCATGTATCGTCTTTGATCAGCATTTGTTCCTGCAGCTTGCATACGAAATCTTGATATGTTTTTTTCCATTCTGAATCTTGTCGCTTAAACATACTGGCGATTTGTTGAATTTTTATCATATTCGTAACTGGGTTCATATCGTCTGAATTCTGCATATCCCAATGGCCAATTAGACGGTTACTGCCAAATGAAGATTTGTACTGCAGCACCTCCATGGATCTTTCATAGGCTTGATGAATATCCTCAACCTGGTCCGCCGATTCCCCTATTCCAAAGGTTATGGTGAAATTAAGCTGCTCCTTGATCCAGACTAAAACCTTCTTAATGACTTCTCTGATCTCTTCCTCATCACCATCAGGCTTGGCCATGACAGCAACCCAGAGATTAGGAAGCAGCCAATCTCCCTCAGATTGCAGTCGATGCTCCAGCATCACTTCATTAAACACATTCATGATCACGAATTTTAGCAAGCTTTGATCCCGACGGCTATATTGTTTTTGAAACTCGTTGTACCTATCAATTTCCGCCACAATCACGTAATGCTTTCTCTCTCGAAGAGGCCAACCGAACATTCGCTCGATTTCGGGCATCTCTTTGTTAAACGTCTCGAATTGCCCATCCAATAATGCTTTGAGACTATGCTTCTTCTTGTGCTTGAGATGCTCGACCTTCTGCTGCATGTAATCATCAGTTTCTTCAATGATTTTATCCAACGCATGCTCAATAAAGGAGAATTCATCCTTATCGGCCCGTTTGAAGAGGTGCTCTACCCGTTTCTTGGAGTAGCTCTCAATCTGCTCTGTCAATTTAAGAATCGGTTTATAATTTCTTCTGGATACATAGGCAATGTAGATAACTGCCCCTATCACCGCAGCAATGCCACTAAACCATAAGCCATACATCAGCTTGGAGGCATATTGCAAATATAGATTGCCATGTATCTCCGTATAGAGCTTCCAACCCGTTCTCTCGGAGATAACCTCCGCATTCGGATGATCGACTCCCGTACTGGCATAGTTGGTCGTCCCGTGGAAAATCTGATTATTCTGGTCCACAACCTGTAGAGAGAGAAAAGCAGATCCTGCTATGTCATGAACCAGATTTAGAATGGCACTAACATTAATATTAACGACCAGAATACCACTATTCCCATTAAGAACGGGGTAGGGGCGCACCATGGAAACGACATTCGTGGCATTTTGGCTACTGAATATTCGGAATGGTCTCTGACCAGACCAAGAACCGTAATCCGCCGTTTTGCGGAACGACTCAACAAATTGCTTGTCCTCAAATTGACTCAGATACGTAGAGGTGTTATGAATCAGTACCTTCTCATCTGACCAACGAACCATATAGACCGAATCAATCAGAGGGTTCTCGATAGCTAGAGCGGTTAGTCTGCGAGCTGGAATAACGTCGGAATTCAATGGATCGTCATCCGCCGCCATAAAGAAGCCTTGTAATTCCATACCGCTATTCAGATTTGAATCTAGCATACGTATGAATTGGTATTCCGTATTCTCCAGTGCGTTATCTACCATCTGCATCACATGCTGTGCTGAACCTTGATCGATGGCTTCAGCGGCTCTCTTCGTAATGCCCACCAGACTAAATACAAAGATGGTCACCAACAAGGAAATAATGATAAAAAAAACAGGCAGATAGGAAAACAAGAGTCGTCTATACCAAGATCTCTTCATCGATATCCCCCCTCTCTAGAATCATTCGCTGAAGACGATTCAATCCCTTCTAGAGAAATAGTGGTAGTTATCCTGGGTACGGATCTATATTCATAGTCAAGACATGCTTATCTTGGGCTTGAATACTGATTCTCCGAAGAGACAGATGTGGCTCTCTCGGAACCTCATCATCGAATAAAGTCTCGTCAGATATTTGAATAGCCTCAAGCTGCTTTATAAGGTCTTGAGCATGACCTACTTCATCCCACCACTTGACAATCCAACCACTCTCCAGCCCAGGTTGAATGCATAGCTCCTGCTCTGAATGTTCCTCAGCTTGATAGAGAACCTGTGAAATCAGGGTACGGTCACCTTTATCTATACTTGTTAAGGTCACCTGCTCTCGCGAAGTGGAGCTTGCCCGAATCCCCTGTAGCGCAGAGAAGGTTATTGCACAGCTATCAAATAATACAGCAATCCATTGCCTACCATTAACCTCATAAGATGTCACTTGATCGTAAGGATGTGAGATCACCCACTCATCACATATAACGTCCACTTTATGATGTAAACCATGCATCCAACGTACGATACAGAGGAATGGTCCATTCTGCTCTGCACGACTTTGAACGTCTGGGAAATATGACTCTCGAAATAAAGCAGGGGATAAGTAAGCACTGTGCTTGTCTTGAGCAGGATGTGTTCGGGTTACATAACCATCCTCCACCCTCCAGCGTAGAAAGCCGAGCTTCTCGCCTCCCACTCGAAAGCTATACGGGAATGATTGCCATCCTAACCCCCACCTCGGATACTGGTAACATCCCTTAATAACAGGAAATTGATTAATGCTACCTATACGCCCTCTCTGACCGATCCAGGTCGTTGCATAAGCATTGTCAAATATACGTTCAATACGCATCTCCTGTTTAACCGATTTATCCTGTTTGGTTTGATTTAGCTCCTGCTCGAATAATAAGAAGGACGGTGCATTATGGGTTGCCCATGCATCCATATTCCGTTCGTCCTGAACCTCTTCATGAATATCAGCGTTCCCTGATATAGACCAGAGCACACTCGGATAGTCACCCTTTGCTTGGAAATTATAGCTACGAATCGTAGGAACTAATTCGCCTTTGCCTTGAAATCGCAGGTTGCTAAAAATCTGTTGGATAAAGCCCTCCAGTCGAATGCCTAATTGAGGATTGATATTAGCTAGTAGAAGACTGGCAAGCCTCAGTGCATTAACAATAATTAAGCTGTAGACTACACTGATATTCTCACCCCAGCCCCAGCCTCTTTCCTCGGTGTACGTGCACCATCGCTCGAAGAAACGTACAGCTTTATTGATTCCTTGCTCATGATCCTGCAGCTTGCTGAGTGCCAGAAGAAGAGCACCATCGTTCAATATTTTGTTGGAATAATACAGAATTGGATGTTCGATTTCATGAGAGAACCAACGAATGCCAGCACGCATTAATCCGTCCATAAGTATCAGATGACTTGGGGGAATGGTCTCTGGCGCTTGCAATCGAAGGACGGCAAGCGGGAACAAAGTGAAGAATACGGCATTCGTATCCCCGACTTGGGTTTCCTCCCTATACCACCTCATAGCGCCATACTGCGGTGACTTCTCATCCAACACCTGCAGCTTGGCAAGCTCCAGCAGCATCAACCGCCCTTGCTCGGCTTCGAGACGTCCTAAGTAAGCTGCCAACATATAGTATTCCGCAGTTGCTCTGCCTGGGTGTACGGCATCTAGCTTGGACACTGGCCCGGTATGACCTGGTCCCTTCACCTCCACCATGTTCGATCGGATTGGACAATCCCCAAATTTGAATTCAAAGTATGTTTCTAAGCTCCTATGTAAGCTCATTGTCTCACTCCATCCCCGTAAGATATTGGTGCAATCTTCGCACTAATAACAAGCCTATGTGAGATGCGTTCGAATAACAATGAACACAATTCCATTCATCCACAATTCTCTGAATATTTCACTTGATGGAGAAGCCAGCAGCCTATTCCTGCAGCGGAATTGGAGAAGCTATGTTCTAATCAGAATCACCCATATTCCAAATCTGTCTCATCTCGTCATTGGTTTGCAATAGCTCCTCCAATGTTCCTTCAGCTTCAATCCGCCCTTGCCTCATGACAATAATGTGGTCGGCCTTCTGCAGGATTGCCTTACGATGAGAGACAACGAGGCAAGCGGATTCCCTGCTCTGATGCAGTCGTTCCCATAGCTTACGCTCCGTCTCCACATCCAGTGCGCTTGATAAATCATCGAATACAAGCAGCTGTGCATCCCTAACGAACATGCGAGCGGCAGCCGTCCGTTGCGCTTGACCACCTGATAGCTTGACCCCGCG
>DFXU01000010.1 GCA_002383285.1 Caryophanales bacterium UBA4100 | reverse complement strand
ACACGATGCACCTTGCCACCGAATGGAAGAATATCGGTATTCTCGAAGCCGCTTACATTCGGTGGCAAGGTGCATCGTGTGCTAACCAGTGAACGAATGCACAGTGTGACCACCTACATTCCGGGGTTCCCTATCTACCCGCCGGAATTCAGCTGGATACGAGAGCCATATACTGACATTCCTGTTATGCTTGCCGGAGAACATCCTTCAGGAGGGCGTCTATTCTACTTTGCTGGGGATGTGGATCGTTGTTATGGACGCACCCACATTCCAGATCTCGGTGATCTCCTATCCAATGCAGTGAAGTGGACTGCCGCCGACACCATTCCATTGAAGGTAGAGGGTCCGGGTTATCTAGATTGCAAAATATATCGTCAGAATGAAAGAGTGATCATTCATCTAGTAAATCTTAGTGGGGCTAATCAAACTCCGGGCTTCCTGGAAGAGTTTCTGCCCGTAGGCCCGATTAAGATATCGATAAAAGTTGAAGATTTCGTTCCTAATCGTGTGCGTATGAGAGTTAAGCATACAGAGGCGAAACTTGAAATCATAGATTCTTGGGTTACTGTTAAGATCGCCTCGTTAAGTAATCATGAGTTGATAGTATTGGAATAATATGCTTAATTATGACAAGGTGACCCGCGATTTATGTAATCCGAGGTTGCCTTGTTTAATTATGTTAAATAAATGGGTCAAAAGTAACAAGTGTACCCATTATTTGTTAGAATTTTACTAGTAATATAGTACTGGTTCATATATCTTTATAGCAGTGTGCTAAATGTCACATTCTATAACATGGATCAGTGGACCTATAGTGCATTATATGATAATAAAGGAGAAAATTGAGAATTATGATTAGAAAAATTTCGATTCAATTGCTTACCGTAGTCACAGTAATACTAATGTTAGCTTCAAGTGTTGTTGCATCCGAGGTTGGAATAACACCAACAGCTTTACCATCAATTGCAAATACAACGAATCCCTATCCATTGGAAATCAACGATAACGGACTCATACTAGGTAGAGCGTATAGTTCAAGCTCAAACCAGAATACATTTGTATTATGGAACCAAGATCAGATCATAGAGATTGGATCATATCCTGGAGCTACATACACGAACGCAGTTCATCTTAATAATAATGGACAGGTTATTGGAACTGCAGGTAACTCCTCGATAGGCTGGATTTGGGAGGATGGTACGTTTACAGCTTTAGGTAAATTAAATGCTAATGATATGTATACGATTCCTCAATACTTAAGTGATAATGGTATGATTGCAGGTATCTCCTATGATACGAGCTACAAGACGACAAGCTGGGTATGGGAAGATGGCCAATTTACGATATTAGCACCACTTGCTGGCTATAACAACAACCAAGTAAGAGAGATGAATAACCATGGCCAGGTGATCGGATTTTCATATAATCAGAACACTTCTACATATAAGCCATGGATATGGGAAGATGGCCAATATACAGATTTGGTAGGACTTCCAAACGCGACATATTCGTATCCTCAATTTATGAATGACCGGGGCGATGTCGTCGGTGTTAGTAATGTTTCTAATACTAGTAAGTATTGGATATGGAGTAATGGTCAGGTAACCGAGATAATTGGACTTGCAGGGAAAGTAAATACTTCAATACAAGGACTAAATGAGAATGGTCAAATTCTAGGCACTTCATATGACTCGAATTATAACTTGCGTCAATCATGGATTATGAAAGACGGCGTATATACCGAAATTGCGAAATACAATGGATTGACCAATTCCAATGTAAGTACTCTCAATGACCTAGGCCAAGTTGTAGGAAGCTCATATGATTCAAACTATGCTACAACGACATGGGTTTGGACGAATGGTGAGTTTACAAAGCTTGAAAACCTACCGGGAAGTAGCTATACGTATGCTCGGACTGCTTACGATATGATGATGATGAATGGATATACCAAGGTTATGAATAATAGTCAAGTGCTGGGTCAAGCGCAGAATGCTGCTGTTGTATGGAGTTTGGGACCAGTAGCACCAAGCGATACATTAGCGCCAACAGCTACAATTGCATATTCAACAACTGATCTCACAAACCAAGATGTGATTGCAACGATTACACCAAGTGAAGAAGTTACGATTACCAATAATAATGGTTTAAATACGTATACGTTCACAGACAACGGAAGTGTAATCTTCACTTTCACTGACCTTGCAGGTAATACAGGGACAGCGATTGCTACAGTGAGCAACATCGATAAAGTTGCGCCTACAGCAACTGTTATGCTAAGTGCTGATATCATTAAACAGTCGAACCACAAGATGCACACGATCACTGCGGATGTAGTTAATGCAGATGATCAAGCCGGTGTGAATACGGTCGTTCTTACTTCCATTACAAGTAATGAAGCTGATAATGGTTTAGGCGATGGAGACACAGCGGATGATATTCAGAATGCTTCTTACGGTACACATGATCTGAGCTTCGATCTACGCGGTGAAAGATCTGGTAAGGGAACTGGTAGAGTTTACACGATTACTTACACGATCACGGATCAAGCAGGTAATGTAACAACAGCATCAGCAACAGTTACAGTTCCTAAGGGGTCGGGTAAATAGTTCGTTACAGCTCGAAGTATAGAAGAGGCTCTCTCTAATGGTAGATAATCTACTGGAGAGAAGCCTCTTCTTTATGTGATCGAAACGGTATGAACAAGATCACTGAACCAGAATAGGGGCTTTGATATACTAATTGGATCGACAATAAGGAGGAGAGAAACGTGAGCAATTCAATTCAAGATTTATTGAACAAACAGATTGCCAGCTGGACCGTTCTATTCGTGAAGCTTCATAATTATCATTGGTACGTGAAAGGCTCGCAATTCTTCACATTACATCTGAAGTTTGAGGAGCTTTACAATGAAGCTGCACTGCATGTTGATGGACTGGCAGAGCGATTACTGGCGCTAGGCGGACAGCCCGTTGCAACAATGAAGGGCAGCCTGGAGCTTACTCAAATTAGTGAGGCATCCGGTAATGAAACTGCAGAGCAGATGGTAGCAGAGATTTCTGCCAATTTCACAACACTAATCGGTGATCTGAAGAATGGTATGGCAATTGCCCAGTCTGCGGGGGATGAAACAACGGCTGATATGCTGCTAGCTATTCACAGCTCGTTGGAGAAGCATGTATGGATGCTGCAATCATTCTTAGGTAAATAAAAAAATAGCAGGTTTATTGATGCAAATAAGCGTCTGATTGCTCAGACGCTTATTTGTTGTGAATAATATCACTTCCATTGTTCGGAAAAAGGTATATATTATACAGTGAGAATGATAATCAATATCCAGTGTAGCTAGTGGAGGGGTTCATGTGTTCTTATCTAATCTAGTTAAAGGTAAGCAAGGAATAATAATAGGAATTGAACATCTTAATGATAAATTAAAGCGGCGAATGAGGGACTTAGGGGTTGTGGAGGGTGCGGAAGTATCGTTAAAAGGAATGATGCCCTTTGGAGGTCCGATTATGATAGAGGTGGGCGGAAACTTAATTACAATTCGCCGCAAGGACGCTGATAGCATCGAGGTTGGTTATTAATGATGCAAATTGCGTTGATTGGAAATCCGAATACGGGCAAAACGTCACTCTTTAACAATCTCACAGGCTCATACGCTTATGTAGGCAACTGGAGCGGAGTCACAATAGAGAAAAAAGTGGGAATGTTAATTAATAATAAGGGAGAGCTTATTGACCTTCCGGGTATATATTCTCTCAATCCACTAACGATAGATGAGGCAGTTGTGACGGAATTCCTATTAACAGAATCCTTTACATACATGCTTAATATTGTGGATGCTTCCCAGTTCAAGCGCAATATGCACTTGACGGTTCAATTAATGGAGTTCGGTAAACCTCTGATTATTGGAATGAATATGAATGATGTTGCCAGTCGCAGAGGCATTACGGTGGATTGCCAGAAGCTTGCAGAAGCCATACACCTACCGATTATTCCGATTAGTGCTCGTTCCGGTCACGGCTGCCAACAAATAAGTGACCATTTCGACATGGGGAAGATTAATCATAAGAGCTTTAAGCTTGACTATGGGACAACCCTTGAGCTTGCAATCGAGGATTTGATTAGCTGCTTTCCAGAGGATACGAAGCTCTCAAAGCGGTGGTTGGCCATACAGTTCTTCGAGGGCAACCGATCGATAGCGGAATTTATTAACAAGTGGGTATCAGTGCAAGCGCTAGAGTTAAAGTATAAGGAGACAGAAAGGAAGCTAATTGCCGAGCATTCAGTGCGAGGAATTCATGAGCATATTCATCAAGTGCGCCAGGACTTTATTGATCAACTGATCAATGAATGTATTACGGATAATAAGAGCAATCGGAAAACCTTGACAGAGCGGCTAGACAAAATCGTAACCAATCGATTTCTAGGAATTCCTGTTTTTCTTGCGTTCCTTTATTTGATTTTCATGGTCACATTTAATTGGGGTGGTTTATATCTCTCGGATGCCTTGTCATTATTTCTCTCAGATTACATCACCATATGGGTGCAGCTTGGTTTGAATTCGCTAGGTGTTAATTCCTTCATACAGCATTTGATTCTGGATGGAGTTGTGGCGGGTGTTGGAGGCGTCCTAGTGTTTGTACCGCAAATTATGATTTTGTTCTTATTCATTTCACTACTCGAGGATTCAGGCTATATGGCGCGGGTGGCGATGGTTATGGATCGAATTATGGAAGGAATCGGATTGAACGGGAAAGCCTTCATTCCATTAATTATTGGCTTTGGCTGTAATGTACCAGGGGTAATGGCGGCGAGAACACTCGAGCATCCACAGGAACGCATTCTTACAGTTCTGCTAACGCCCATGATGTCATGCTCAGCGAGGCTTCCGGTTTATGCATTGTTTGTTGCGGTTTTCTTCTCAGGGTTCCAAGCATTAGTTATTCTTTCTTTGTATGTATTAGGGATTGTGATCGCTTTTATCGTTGCGAAGCTTTTCTCATCAAGCATGTTGAAAGGGGACAATTCTTTTTTCATTGTAGAGCTGCCGCCTTACCGTGTTCCACAGCTAAGATCCTTAATGCGCAGCACTTGGGACAAGGGCAAAGGCTTTGTGAAGAAGGCAGGCACCATTATTTTCTCGGGATCTGTAATCATCTGGTTTCTGTCCTATGCTGGACCTTCTGGTCTTGAGGTGGGGATCAATGAAAGCTGGTTAGCGAGCATTGGTGCATGGATTTCACCTCTACTGGCGCCTCTCGGGTTTGGAACATGGCAAGCTAGTGCTTCATTATTAGCAGGGTTTCTGGCTAAAGAGGTTGTTGTTGCAACCATGAATATTCTATATGCAGGCCAAGTCACAGCTGCGTTTACACCATTGACAGCTTATAGCTTTATGGTTTTTATTCTGTTGTATATTCCTTGTTTAGCTACAACGGTCGTCATTCTTAAAGAATTGGCGTCCAAGAAGTGGGTTGTCGTGGCGGTGATGTATTCGCTGGCTGTTGCATACACTACTGCCTTTGTTATTTATCAGCTGGGTAAGTGGATCGGATTATCCTAGAAGGGGGAGAACGGAATGACGAGTATAATCCTAGGCTTGTTGATTTTCGGATATGCAGGTTGGATGTTGTTTCGTTTTGTGAAGAAAAGTAAGAAAGGGGCATGTGCAAGCTGTCCTACGAATGTATCCTGTTCTAGAGGAGCGTGTAGTGCCATCGAAGATACCCATAAAGCCGAATAATGTGAACATTGCTTGACATTTGTTTTGATAATTAATTGGAATATCATAGTAAGTGAAAACAATCACATACTCCCCAAAAAAATTCTTGCTACAATTCATGTATCGAGGAATTTGGTGCGCCATAATGGAGGTGTCACTGTGGAGAAGCTGTTAGTTAAGCTGTATGAAGAAAATGAGCTGTCAAGGGATGAGATAGTTCACATTATTAACGAAATTGATGCGGCAGGAAAAAAGAAGCTTTACGATTTAGCCCGCATGAAACAGCGCGAATACTATGATGATCATGTTTATTTGCGGGGGTTGATTGAATTTTCAAATATTTGCAGAAGGAATTGCCTGTATTGTGGTATCCGTAGGTCTAATAGGAATGTTGAACGATATCGCTTGAAAAAGTCGCAAATTGTTCAATGCTGTGAGGAAGGCTATCAGCTTGGATATCGTAGCTTCGTATTGCAAAGTGGGGAAGATAATTACTATACAGTTCATCGACTAACTGCCCTTGTAGAGAAGATCAGAGCCAATTTCCCGGACGTAGCGATAACTCTATCGGTTGGGGAGAGGGATGAGCTGACCTACCAGAAGCTATATGATGCGGGTGCGGATCGCTATTTATTGCGGCATGAAACCGCCTCTCGACGTCTGTATGGAATACTTCATCCGAAGGCTTCCTATGATGAACGTATGGATTGTCTTAGGGTGTTAAAGCGGATCGGCTATCAGGTGGGCTCTGGCTTTATGGTTGGTTTACCGAAGCAAACTGCCGAGGATCTCGCTGATGATCTGTTGTTTCTAAAGGAGCTAAATCCAGATATGATCGGTATTGGACCCTTTATTCCTCATTCGGAAACACCATTAAAGTTTATGAAGGGAGGTTCATTGGATCAAACATTAGTTATGATTGCTCTAGCTCGTCTGATCGTTCCAGATAGTCTAATTCCAGCGACAACTGCAATTGGCTCTATTCACCCATTAGGTCGTGAGCTAGCGCTGAATGCTGGAGCGAATGTGGTAATGCCCAATCTGTCTCCAATGAGTGTTCGTTCGAAGTATGAGCTTTATGATAACAAGATCTGTACGACAGACCAGCCTGATCAATGTTATCACTGTATGGAGAGACGGATTGAATCAGTAGGGTTTAAGGTGAACAGGGGAAGGGGAGACAGCT
Source organism: Caryophanales bacterium UBA4100 (assembly GCA_002383285.1). Taxonomy (GTDB): domain Bacteria; phylum Bacillota; class Bacilli; order Paenibacillales; family UBA4045; genus UBA4045. Next base: position 9,390 of record DFXU01000010.1, on the reverse strand, counting down.
ATCGTTATTTGACACAAGGAAAGATAGATGTAATAGATTAATTTTTTTTAGAAAACTAAGTGAAATAATTCACAAAGGATAGGTGACAGCAGTGTCTATTTTGCCAACCAACAAGAAGAAGGATTGTTATGAAATTCGCTTAGAATCCATTGGGGGATTAGGCGCTAATTTGGCAGGTAAGATGCTTGCTGAATCAGGCGTGCTAGGTCTTGGGTTAAATGGATCACACTTCTCCTCTTACGGCTCTGAGAAGAAGGGATCGCCGGTAAAGAGCAATATACGTTTCAGTGAACCTGATAAGGATTTGCGGGACCATAGTCCAATTGAGCAGCCCGATGTAATCGGAATTTTTCATGAGGCTCTATATACGACGGTTCCTGTAGTTAGTGGTTTAGGTCCCGACGGCATTGTATTAGTGAATTCAACTCGTGATTTCGCAGAAATTAGGGCAGCATTGGGACTAACCTCTGGGACACTGGCTGTTGTTGATGCATTGGGGATTGCGGTAGAGGAGAACACGAAGGTGAATACTTCGATGCTCGGCGCTCTATTCCGAATTTGCAGCTTTCTTGACCTGTGGTCCATGCAGCAGATTATTCGAGATACCTTTGCAAAAAAATCTCAAAAGCTTGTTGAATCTAACTTACGAACATTCAATCGTGGGTATGAGGAGGTTCGATTTCAGACGATCGAAGCCCCTGCAGGCGAGCTGCCTGACCTGTATCGACGATCATTGCCATTGCTTGGTTATGAGACACAGCCGATTGGCGGCGTGATTCCAACACAAGGGAATAGCTTTACTAAAGATCTGAGTGGTTCACGAGAGGGTTTCATTCCGGCGTGGAATAAGGAAGCCTGCATTCATTGTGCGAATTGCGATACAGTATGCCCTGATGCCTGCTTTGTATGGGATGCTGCTGAGGATAAGAAGGGTAGGAGACAAATGTTCTTGCAGGGTATTGATTATCAGTATTGTAAAGGCTGTCTTAAGTGTGTGAGTATATGTCCGACCGATGCCCTAGTAAGTCGCAAGGAAGAGGCTGGATATGCTGATAGCAATCGTGTGGCACATTATTTTCTCTAGTAAAGGGGGATCGTCAAATGTCAACTATGGAGCAAGATTTAAAGCTAGGTCAACCAATGAATCAGATTGATGCTTTTGAAACAGGGAACGAGATGGCTGCTAAAGCTGCTGCTCAAATCAACTATCATCTCATGGGATACTTTCCAATTACGCCATCTACAGAGATAGCTCAACTATTGGATCAGATGAAATCCAAGGGCTTACATGATATTCAGATGGTGCCTGCTGATGGAGAGCACGGGTCTGCTGGGATTTGCTATGGGGCTTCTGCTGCTGGTGCAAGGGTATTCAATGCAACAAGCTCTAATGGTTTCCTGTATATGCTTGAGCAGATGCCCGTGCAATCAGGAACTCGATTTCCAATGGTGCTGAACTTGGTTACACGTGCTGTTAGTGGTCCGTTGGATATACGTGGAGACCATTCAGATCTATATTACGCATTGAACACAGGATGGATCATATTGACTGCATCAACACCGCAGGCTGTATATGACATGAACATTATTGCATTGAAACTAGCTGAGCATAGTGAGGTGCGATTGCCGGTCATTGTAGCTTTCGACGGATTCTTCACATCCCATCAGAAGCGCAAGGTGCAATACTTTGGCGATAAACAGGTAGTAAGGAGCTTTGTGGGAGAGAGGCCTGTACGTTATCCAGATGTATCTGATTCGAAGCATCCGGTGACAATTGGGGCGCATATGAATGGAGACGATCTGCTTAACAATCACTATCAGCTATCAGAAGCGATTGGACGTGCAGGTGAAATATATCAGGAGATTGCTAAAGAATATGCGTTAATATCCGAGCGTGAATATCCTGTTCTTGATTTATATCGGATGGAAGATGCAGAGGTAGCATTATTCCTGCTGAACTCAGCAGCGGAGTCTGCTAAGGATGCTGTAGATCGCCTTCGCAGCAGAGGTATTAAGGCAGGGATCATAAAGCCGAATATCATCCGACCATTCCCTTCTGAAGCCATACGTCAAGCTATGAAGGGTGTTAAGGCGCTGCTTGTTGGAGAACGCGCAGATTCCTATGGTGCCCATGGCGCTAATCTGGCGCATGAAGTGAAATCTGCGCTTCAGGAGGATGCAAGCAATCAGACAATCGTGTTAAATCGCATATTCGGTCTTGGCGGCAAAGACTTCTATCAAGACGATGCGGATGCCTTCTTCAGCTTCGCTCTCCAGGCTGCAGCAGATGGGAAAGCTGAGAAGCCATTTGACTATTATGGCCATAACCCAGGGCTACAAGAGAATAAACTGGAGGCTGGTCTTGAACCAATGTACGGCAGTGTGTTTCAATCCGGATTAATCCAAGTTACACCAGAAGAAACAACGGGAAGATTGAAGGTTAAGCTTCCACCTATTCGCAGCTTGACTGTTAAACCAAGACGACTCGCACCAGGGCATGGCGCATGTCCAGGCTGTGGCTCAATCTCAGCATTGGAGCTGTTCTATAAAGGAATTGAAGGGGATATTGTCACCTTGTTCCAAACCGGCTGTGCTTATGTGGTTACTGCAGGCTATCCATATAGCTCGCATAAGCAATCATTTGTTCATAATCTGTTTCAGAATGGTGCTGCAACCGTATCGGGTATGGTTGAGGCTTTTCTCGAGAAGAAGCGACGTGGAGAAATCGAGATTTCCGATGAGATCACGTTTATTATGGTAACGGGCGACGGTGGCATGGATATTGGGATGGGACCAGCCATTGGTGCTGCATTACGGAACCATAAGATGATTATCCTTGAGTACGATAATGAGGGTTACATGAATACAGGCTCTCAGCTGTCCTATTCGACACCCTTCGGACATATGACAAGCACCTCAAGTGTAGGTAAGGCGCAGAAAGGGAAGTCCTTCCACCATAAGGACACGGCACAGATCATGGCGGCTACGAACATACCTTATGTATTCACGGGTGTAGAGTCACACCCTCAGGATCTCATCATGAAAGCCGCTAAGGCGCAATGGTATGCAGCGAATGAGGGCTTCGCATATGGTAAATTGCTAACCGCTTGTCCGCTTAATTGGAAGTCAGAGGATGACCAGGGTACGGATATCGTTAAGGCCGCAGTGGATTGCTGCTTCTTCCCATTATATGAAATTGAACGGGGAGTCACGAAGATTACGTACAATCCAGATGACAAGCAGAAGCGAATTCCTGTAAGCGATTGGTTGAAGCTGATGGGCAAAACGAAGCACATGCTAAACGATGAGGAAATGGTAAATCACTTTTCCGCTGAAGTGGAGCATCGATGGTTAAGGTTAAAGGCGAAGGATGAACACCCATTATTGTAAGGATCAGTGGAAGGGGGATTAGAAGACAATGGAACAGGCATGTCATTGTCCAGACCATTCTAGCAAGAACAATGAGCGAATGGTGAAAATAGCAGAGGTCATAGAGCAGTTTAAGGATATGAAGGGCGCGTTAATTCCTGTATTGCATGAGGTTCAGGACACTTATGGGTATCTTCCGCAAGAGGTTCTTGAGTTCGTTTCGGAGCAGCTCCATTTGCCAATGACCGAAATATATGGGGTAGCCACGTTCTATTCATTCTTCTCGCTGGAGCCTAAAGGTGAGCATATTATTCGGGTGTGCATGGGAACCGCATGTTATATAAAGGGTGCACAAAGTATTATCGATCAGATTAGTCTTGAATTGAATGTTAAGGTACAGGGAACAACAGCGGATAATAAATTTACACTAGATGCAACTCGTTGCTTGGGTGCTTGTGGATTGGCTCCAGTCATTACAATTGGTGAAAAGGTGTACGGCAGATTGTCGAAGAACGACATCCCCAAAATTCTGAAGGAATACATGGCACATGAAGCAACGATGAAGCAGGAGGCGTTGACATGAAGACGATAGCAAACTTGGAGCAGATTCAATTGGAGTCGATGAATCGTCTCATTCAACGCAAAGCATTCCCCCCCTCAGGTATCAAGGAAAAAACGCTGAGGACCGTGCTGGTTTGTGCAGGCACAGGATGTACATCTTCCAATGCGATCAAGATTATCGAGGCATTCCACAAGGAAGTGGACCATCAAGGGATTAAGCATCGGGTGAACGTTGTACGCACGGGTTGCTTTGGACTATGCGCGTTAGGACCTGTTGTAATCATTTATCCAGAAGGTGTTTTCTATAACCAGGTTGAGGTATCGGATGTTGCGGATCTTGTGGAGGAGCACTTGCTGAAGGGCAACATTGTAAAGCGGCTTGTATATAAAGAGTCGATCTTAGATGATCAAGTGCTGCCGCTGATGGAAGTAGACTTTTTCAAAAAGCAGGTGCGAATTGCACTACGCAATTGTGGTTTAATTGATCCCGAGGATATTGATGAATATATCGCAATGGATGGATATAAGGCTCTGCACAAGGTGCTGTCAACCATGAAACCCTCAGAGGTTGTAGAGGATGTCAAGAAATCTGGTCTTCGTGGAAGAGGCGGCGGCGGTTTTCCCTCTGGGCTGAAGTGGGAGACAGCTGCCAAGCAGGATAATGAGCAAAAATATATTATCTGTAACGCGGATGAAGGAGATCCAGGTGCCTTCATGGATCGTTCCATACTTGAAGGGGATCCGCATTCCGTACTTGAAGCGATGGCAATTGCCGGATATGCAATAGGGGCAGACCAAGGCTATATCTACGTTAGGGCTGAATATCCGATTGCGGTTAAGCGTATCTTCACAGCTATGAAACAGGCTGAGGATTATGGTGTGCTTGGCAGCAACATTCTAGGAACGGGATTCGACTTCAACATTGAGGTTCGCTTAGGTGCAGGTGCATTCGTGTGTGGAGAAGAGACAGCCTTAATGAGCTCCATAGAAGGACGACGAGGAATGCCGAGCCCGAAGCCTCCATTCCCAGCCATTAGCGGGTTATGGGGCAAACCGACGGTCATTAATAATGTCGAAACGCTGGCTAACATCCCTCCGATTATTCTACGCGGCTCTGATTGGTATTCATCCATTGGAACAGAGAAGAGTAAAGGCACCAAGGTTTTCGCGCTTGGTGGCAAGATCACTAACATCGGTTTAGTTGAAGTCCCGATGGGTATCTCACTTCGTGAGGTTATATATGAAATTGGCGGTGGAATACCTGGTGGTAAGAAGTTTAAAGCTGCGCAGACCGGTGGACCATCAGGCGGATGCTTAACCAGTGAGCATTTGGATAGCAGAATTGACTATGACACATTGACCAGTGTGGGCTCCATGATGGGATCCGGCGGGATGATTGTTATGGACGAAGATACATGTATGGTAGACATAGCACGATTCTATCTTGATTTTACTAGAGATGAGTCCTGCGGAAAGTGCGCTCCATGTCGTATCGGTACGAAACGGATGCTAGAAATATTGGATAAGATCACGGAGGGTAAGGGGACATTGGCGGATTTGGACAAATTGGAAGAGCTTTCGATTCAGATCAAGGCTGCATCCTTGTGCGGGCTCGGTCAAACCGCGCCTAATCCAGTATTGTCAACCTTAAGATACTTTCGTGATGAATATATAGCCCACGTGGTGGACAAAAAATGTCCTTCTGGGGTATGCCGCTCCTTAATCAGCTATACGATTGACCCTTCGCTCTGTAAAGGCTGCAGCTTGTGCGCACGCAAATGTCCGGTCGATGCAATCAGCGGTAAAGTGAAGGAGCCGTATTACATTGATGCGAGTGTTTGTATCAAGTGCGGGTTATGCTTGGATAGCTGCAAATTCTCAGCCATATATAAATCATAAGTGGGAGGTGGCAAAGATGGATACGATTCATTTGTCAATTGACGGTATTGATGTGGAGGTGAAGAAAGGCACAACGGTATTGGAAACAGCTAATCATTTAGGCATTGACATTCCAACCCTCTGCTATGCCAAAGGGATTAACCATTCCTCGAGCTGCCGTGTATGTCTTGTCGAGGTAGGTACTCGATTAATTGCATCCTGTACGTTGGTTGCTGAAGATGGGATGAACATTCGAACGAATACAGAAAAGGTGCGGAATGCAAGGAAAACAACGGTGGAGCTACTGCTATCCGACCATAATCAAGAATGCCCTACATGCGGGAGAAGCGGCCAATGCGAGCTGCAGAATATATCTAAACGATTAAATATACGTGAAGTCCGATATACGGGTGAAAAGTCAAAAACGTTAGTTGACTTCTCCTCACCAGCTATCGTCAGAGATACCTCCAAATGTATCCTCTGCGGACGCTGTGCCGGCGTATGCGACAATGTGCAGACCGTGCATGCGATAGGCTTTACAGGACGAGGATTTAACACAACGATTGCACCTGCTTACGGTAAGCCGCTCGCAGAATCATTATGCATCAATTGTGGTCAATGTATTATGGTATGCCCAGTAGGTGCTCTGCAGGAAAGAGAGAGCATTCATGAGGTTTGGCATGCCATCGCAGATCCGAATAAATTTGTCGTTGTTCAAACTGCTCCAGCTGTCCGTGTAGCGCTCGGTGAAGAATTCGGATTGCCTATGGGAACACGGGTAACCGGCAAGATGGTGGCCGCTTTACGCAGGATGGGCTTTGATAAGGTATTTGATACCGATTTTGCCGCGGATCTTACGATCATGGAAGAGGGAACAGAGCTGCTTACAAGATTAAATAGTGGCGAGAACCTTCCGTTAATGACCTCCTGCTGCCCGGGATGGGTCAAATTTGTTGAGCATAATTTCCCTGACATGTTGAATTTACTATCAACGTGCAAGTCGCCTCACGAAATGGAAGGTGCTATGATCAAAAATTATTTTGCCGAAAAAATGGGGATTGATCCGAGTCGGATCGTCGTGGTTTCGATTATGCCATGCACAGCTAAAAAATTCGAAGGACAACGTGATGAGCTCTCCAACCATGGATTACAGGATGTGGATTACGTCCTGACCACGCGTGAGCTTGCCAAGATGATTAAAGAAGCGGGTATCGATTTCGATAGGCTACAGGGAGAGACCTTCGATAATCCGTTCGGTGAAGGATCTGGAGCAGGTATCATATTCGGAGCTACCGGTGGAGTAGCAGAGGCTGCTTTACGTACGGTCTTCGAGCTTGTCGCTGGTAAGGAGCTTGAAACCATAGATTACAAGGCAGTACGAGGCATGGAAGGCATCAAGGAAGCAGAGATCGAGCTGCCGAGCGGAAAGCTGATTCGAACAGCGGTTGTTCATGGACTTGGGCACGCTAGGAAATTAATGCAATCGATTCAGAGCGGTGCTAAATCCTACGATTTTATTGAGGTCATGGCCTGCTCAGGGGGTTGTATTATGGGTGGCGGACAACCGTTTATTGACCCGCAAACACAAGGTGAGGTTAATGTGAAGCTCGAGCGCGCAAAGGCGATATACGCAGAGGACAAAGCACTGCCGATTCGAAAATCACACAAGAATCCCGATATTATTAAGATCTACGAGGAATATCTTGAGCATCCGAATAGTCATAAGAGCCATGAGCTACTCCATACACACTATATTCGTCGCAAGCAGTTCTAAAGCTGACATGAGGGAGGTAACATTATGCTGCAATCCAAAGAGCATCATCCTGCTGATTTTATTCAGGATCATGAAATTATTAATTCGCTTCAGATTGCTAAGCAGAAGGTGCACAATCACGAATACATCCGTTTATTGCTGAAGAAGGCTCTCTCATGTAAAGGGTTAAATCATCAGGAAGCGGCGGTTCTGCTAGAGGTAGAGGACCCATCCATATTGGAGGAAATCTATCAGGCAGCTAGTCAAGTGAAGAATGCAATCTATGGCAATCGGATCGTATTATTTGCCCCATTATACATTAGCAATTATTGTGTGAATAACTGCGGTTATTGTGGGTACAAAAATTCGAATACCGGTTTTACCCGAAGAAAGCTGACGCAGGAGGAGCTAGCGGAGGAGGTACGTGTACTCCAATCTCTAGGTCACAAAAGACTCGTTCTAGAAGCCGGAGAGGATCCGATACAATGCCCGATTGACTATGTAATAGAGAGCATTCAAACGATTTATTCGGTCAAGGTGGACAATGGAAGCATACGTAGAGTTAATATTAACATTGCAGCAACCACGGTCGAGGATTATAGAAAGCTAGCGAATGCGGGAATCGGAACCTATATCTTATTCCAGGAGAGCTATCATCGCCCAACCTATACACAGTTTCATCAGCAGGGACCAAAGCGAGATTTCGACTGGCACACTACTGCCATGGATCGGGCGATGGAGGCGGGGATTGAGGATGTTGGACTCGGCGTCTTGTATGGCTTATACGAATACAAATATGAAACTATCGCCATGCTGATGCATGCAGAGCATCTGGAGGAGACATTCGGAGTTGGACCACATACCGTATCCGTACCGCGTATGTGTCCCTCTGAAGGTGTGGATCTTCAAGATTATCCATATCTAGTTAACGATGAGGATTTCAAGAAAATCGTAGCTATTCTCCGACTAGCGGTTCCTTATGCAGGTATGATCCTATCGACTCGTGAGCAGTCAGGGTTTCGAGATCAGATCATTAAGCTGGGTATCTCGCAGATTAGTGCAGGCTCTTGCACCGGTGTTGGCGGCTATGTCGCACACAATGGCATGAGAAGTCTTGGAGATAAGCCGCAATTTGAGGTGGGAGATGTTCGATCTCCCCTTGAGATTATCAAGAGCTTATGTCAGGACGGATATGTTCCGAGCTATTGCACGGCTTGTTATCGTGAAGGAAGGACGGGTGATCGTTTTATGCGATTAGCGAAGTCCGGCCAGATTCACAACATATGCCAACCCAATTCCCTGCTGACCTTTAAAGAGTATTTGTTGGATTATGGTGACGATGAGGTTAGGGAAATGGGAGAACGAGTAATTCAAGAAGGTCTAGCTTCCATACCGAAGGAATCGGCAAGAAAAGCGACGATCAAGCGTCTAGATCAAATCGAGGCTGGCGAAAGGGATTTACGATTCTAGGAGGGGTATTATGCAATCCACACCAAGGGCTAACAGGCTTCATATAGCTATCTTTGGCAGAAGAAATGCGGGTAAATCCAGTCTCATCAACGCCATTACCAATCAGCCTATTGCGCTCGTATCAGATATTCCTGGTACAACCACAGATCCAGTATTCAAGTCTATGGAGCTGCTGCCATTAGGACCTGTTGTCTTTATCGATACAGCAGGGCTAGATGATGAAGGTGAGATTGGACAGCTGCGTATCCAGAAAACCAAGGAAATAGTAGAACGAACGGATCTGGCTATCCTTATATTTACGGATGAGAATGATTATAAACTAGAGCAAGAGTGGTACAAAATGTTAGTCAAGCGCCATA
>DFXU01000062.1 GCA_002383285.1 Caryophanales bacterium UBA4100 | reverse complement strand
ATTCATCCGATCAATTGGGTGGGTGAGGATGTACAGGAGCATGGCGATACGACCACATATGAACAGATTCTAAACGAGATACAAGCATTGGGGTTAAAAGGTACAGAGATGGGGCGCAAATATCCGACGGATGTAACCGTATTAAAGCAGGAGCTGAGCTCACGTGGAATCCAGCTTGTCTCCCAATGGAAATCCGTCTTATTCTCTGATCCTGCCTATCGGGAAACGGAGCTGGAAGCGTATCGACAGCATGTTATGTTCCTATCCGATATGGGCAGCAAGGTCATTAGCACCTGTGAGGTAGGGGGCTCTCTCCACTTCGACCCTAGACGAACTTCGAACGAGAGTGAAATAGTAGCGCTAGATGATGAGGGCTGGGTCAGCCTCGCAGAGGGGCTTAATGAGGCAGGAGCCATAGCCAGAGAATACGGTATGAAGCTGACCTATCACCATCATGGTGGAACCGTTGTAGAGACGCCGCAGGAAATCGACCGCTTGATGGAGATGACCGATCCGAATCTAGTATATCTACTCTTCGATACCGGTCATGCTTATTATGGTGGTGCTGATCCGTTAATGTTATTGCATAAGCATTATAGCCGGATCGCTTATGTGCATTTGAAGGATATACGTCAGGAGGTACTAGATCAGGCGCGAGCTGACAAGGATAATTTTGTGAGCTGTATACGGAAGGGTGTCTTTACCGTTCCTGGTGATGGATGTATAGACTTTGCTCCCATATTTAATGAGCTATTCCGTAGAGGCTATGATGGCTGGGCTATTCTCGAGGGTGAACAGGATCCTGCAGTGCATCCTGCTTATGAATATGCGAAGCGATCTCTTCAATATATGAATTCCTTAAACTTAACTGAAAGTAGGTAGATGGGTATGAATGGTATTTCTTTCCCCGCGGATAAACCGCTTGACTTTGTCGCTATCGGTCGATTATGCATCGATCTTAATGCCAATGAGATCAATCGTCCCATGGAAGAGACGATGACCTTCACGAAGTATGTTGGAGGATCTCCAGCTAATATTACAATAGGGATGTCTCGGTTAGGTAAGAGCACGGCATTCATCGGGAAAGTATCTGATGACCAGATGGGGCGCTTTATTACCGATTACCTCCATCGTAACCACATCGATACATCTAATGTAATAACAGACCATACGGGTGCTGTTACTGGGCTTGCCTTTACTGAGATTAAGAGCCCAACAGAATGCAGTATTCTGATGTACCGAGATAACGTAGCTGATCTTAAGCTCATGCCGAATGAAGTGAATGAACAGCTAATTGCGAGGGCTAAGGTACTACTAATTTCTGGCACTGCGCTTGCACAAAGTCCATCTCGTGAAGCGGTATTCCAAGCGCTTTCTTATGCGAGTAAGCACGGTACAACCATTGTATTCGATCTGGATTATCGTGCTTATACGTGGGCGTCTAATGAAGAAACGGCCGTATATTACAATTTGGCTGCAGAGAAGTGTGATATTCTGCTAGGAACCCGTGAGGAGTTCGACATGATGGAGATGTTCGAACAGAATGCCGATCATAACGATCAAGTGACGGCGGGCAAGTGGTTTAATTATGCGGCTAAGCTCGTTGTTATCAAGCATGGCAAGGAGGGCTCCATCGCCTATACGAAGGATGGGTTTGCCCATCGTGCCAAGAGCTTCCCAGCTAAGGTCATCAAGACGTTCGGTGCCGGAGACTCTTATGCTGCGGGCTTTCTATATGGCCTAATGCAGGGATGGACGATTGAGTCCAGCATGGAATACGGCAGTGCGGCGGCTTGTATTGTTATAGCTAGTCACAGCTGCTCAGATGCTATGCCTTCAGCTGAACAGGTTCATGATTATATAGAACGCTGCAATCGTGGTGAGATAACGGCAAATTAATGTGGAGTGAAAGGGGTTTTTAAAGATGGCTCAGCTACTAAAAAATTGGATCGGTGGTGCGTGGGTTGCCTCGCAGAGCACCACTTCGGACCGTGTATATAATCCTGCAACAGAAGAAGTTTTGGCGCTTGTACCATTATCTACGAAGGATGATGTGAGCCTTGCCGTTGAAACGGCTAAGAAAGCCTTCAAAGCTTGGAGTGCGACTCCTGTACCACGTCGTGCGCGTGTTCTATTCAAGTATCAGCAGCTACTCGTTGAGCATTGGGAGGAGCTGGCACGGTTAATTACGACTGAGAACGGTAAAAGCTACGCCGAAGCATACGGTGAGGTGCAGCGCGGGATTGAATGCGTCGAGTTCGCGGCAGGGGCTCCATCACTTATGATGGGCAAGCAGCTACCGGATATTGCAACCAACCTAGAATCGGGTATGTACCGATATCCGATTGGTGTAGTTGGAGGGATCACACCATTCAATTTCCCAATGATGGTGCCTTGCTGGATGTTCCCGCTTGCCATTGCCTGTGGCAATACCTTCGTCTTGAAGCCGTCGGAGCGCACGCCATTATTAGCCAATCGTTTGGCTGAGCTGTTCAAGGAAGCAGGCTTACCTGATGGTGTGCTTAATATTGTTCATGGTGCCCATGATGTTGTGAACGGTATGTTGGAGCACGAGGATGTAAAGGCGATATCCTTTGTTGGATCCCAGCCAGTTGCTGAATATGTATATAAAACCGCCTCGGCTTACGGTAAACGTGTGCAAGCATTGGCAGGTGCCAAGAATCATTCCATTGTGATGCCTGATGCCGATCTGGATTTAACGGTGAAGGAAATTGTTAGTGCAGCCTTTGGCTCGGCTGGAGAGCGTTGCATGTCCTGCTCTGTTGCTGTAGCAGTAGGCGAGGTCGGTGATCCCTTCGTTAGCAAACTGCTGGATGCGGTCGACCGAATAACGATGGGCGACGGTTTGGATGAAGGCACCTTCCTAGGACCTGTTATCCGCGGTCCGCATAAGGAGCGTACGCTTAAGTATATCGATATCGGAGTAGAAGAGGGTGCCTTACTAATTCGAGACGGTCGCAACGATCAGGCTACGACAGACGGCAAAGGTTACTTTGTTGGACCGACCGTCTTCGATCAAGTGCAATGTGATATGAAAATATGGGAGGACGAAATTTTCGCGCCTGTATTATCGATAGTTAGGGTGCATACGTTGGAGGAAGCCATCGAATTAACGAACCGTTCGGAATTCGCTAATGGTGCGTGCCTCTTTACGAAGAGTGGAAGTCATGTTAGACAATTTCGCGAAACGATCGATGCTGGCATGCTAGGCATCAATCTAGGCGTTCCGGCACCCATGGCCTTCTTCCCGTTCTCAGGGTGGAAAAAATCGTTCTATGGTGATTTGCATGCCAATGGCTCCGACGGTGTAGAATTCTACACGCGTAAGAAAGTAGTAACTGCACGCTGGTGAGGTCGACCGCTGCCATGCGGCACCGAACGCGCGCTGGGAGCCGCGTGTAGTCCATGGAATGGAGGAAGATACATGACATTATTAGTATCCATGAAGGAAATGCTGCAGTGTGCGCTAGCGGGTAATTATGCTGTTGGTCAATTCAACTTGAATAATCTGGAGTTTACGCAGGCAATCTTACTTGCAGCAGAGGAGGAGCAATCACCTGTTATCCTAGGTGTAAGTGAAGCTTACATTCCTTATATGGGTGGATTACCCTGTATATCGGGCATGGTGCAGGAATTGATCAAGCACCATCATATTACGGTGCCTGTTGCCTTACATTTGGATCACGGCTCGACGTATGAGATATGCATCCGTGCTCTGCATGCAGGGTTCACCTCTGTTATGATCGATGCTTCACACCATTCATTGGCGAATAATATCGAGATGACTAGGAGGGTGACACAAGCGGCCCATGTGTTAGGGGCAACCGTTGAGGCGGAGCTCGGTCGAATTACCGGTAGGGAAGACGATCTGGTCGTGGAGGAAGCGGAGGGGATGTATGCCGTCCCTGAACAGTGTGCTCAACTGGTTACACAGACCGGAATTGATTGCCTCGCACCCGCGCTAGGCTCTGTTCATGGGCCTTACCGCGGTCAGCCCAAATTGGGCTTTCGGCAGATGGCAATAATCCAGAGATTAACCGGATTGCCTCTTGTGCTTCATGGTGGAAGCGGAATCCCTGATGAGGAAATACGCCAAGCGATATCACTAGGAACATGTAAAATTAATGTTAACACCGATAATCAGTTTGCCTTTACAGCATGTATCCGGCAGTATCTAGCTGACCACCCAGAGGCCTATGACCCTAGAAATTATCTCATTCCTGCTATGCAAGCAATTAAAGAAACGGTAAGTACGAAAATCCGTTTGTTCGGAAGTGCAGGGAAGGCGAAATATCAATGACTCATGACCGATGATCGATGATCGATGATCGATGACCGATTAACCGATTGTTAGTCACCATAGTTATTTCACAATTTTATTTAGCGCGGCAGTTGGCGCAATAATGCAGTATACATGCAGTAAATGCCGTTGGTAAATAACTTTTAGACTGATTAGCGCCAGTATCAGCGCTACTGCTCCGTCTAGACTGCGTTATGGCGCTGAAACTAGCGTTGTTGGCCCATTTGAGGGGTTATGAGGAAGAACTAGCGAATATTTACTGTATAATAGCGCGAAGTATAGCATTAATCCGGTCTTAAACCACAAAAGTATGAGTTCGAGCAATAAAGGAGCAATCAAGCATTTAAGAAGCACTCGAGCAATAAAGGAGCATTCGAGCATTAAAGGAGCATCACACTAAGTAATTTACTTGTTTTTCTTATCAATCTTAAAGGAGGAACTCTTCTTGTCTAAGCTAATTGTAAAATCGACTAAACCAGATCACGAGGGTGTTATTCTGGATATTACCCCTGAATATGCGCAATGGGAGTATGTTGGGTTTCAAGTAGTGGAGCTGGCTAAGGGCCAGAGTCTGAGCCGTAACACGGGGGACCGTGAGGTATGCATCGTGCTGCTTAGTGGTATAGCCAACGTAATCACCACCGAGGAGAAGTATCTTGAAATTGGTGAACGGATGAGTGTGTTCGAGAGAATACCGCCATATTCGGTTTATGTATCCAATGATGATCGGTTTGAAGTCCAAGCTATTACACCGTTAGATATCGCCATATGCATGGCACCAGGTAAAGGCAATTACCAAGCGCGATTAATTAGTCCGCAACAGGTTGGCGTAGAGAGGCGTGGGTATGGGAATATCGAACGGCAAATTCATAACATCTTACCTGAGCAAGAGCCGGCAGACAGCTTACTGGTTGTTGAAGTCTTCACCCCTAATGGGCATTGGTCTAGTTATCCTCCACATAAGCATGACCGAGATGCACTACCTGATGAGTCACTACTAGAGGAAACGTATTATTACCGAATTCAACCGGACCACGGATTTGCTATTCAACGTGTTTACACGGATGATAGGTCCTTAGATGAGACAGTTGTCGTTAAGGACCGTCAGGCTGTGATGGTGCCAGAGGGATATCACCCAGTCTCAGCACCGCCAGGATATGACGTGTACTACTTGAATGTGATGGCAGGACCCAATAGGGTTTGGAAATTCCATAATGATCCGGAGCATGCGTGGATAATGAAGAAGCCTGAGGAATAACATTTAGCTTTATAACTAAACTAGCTATATAATAAATGTTAGTAATTAGTCGTGAATGCAATGGAGAGATAATGATGAAGGTTACGATATATGATGTGGCAAGAGAAGCGGGTGTATCGATTGCCGCTGTCTCTCAGGTGATCAATGGTAAGGGGAAGATCAGCGAGAAGAAAGCCAAAGAGATATTACTAGTCATGCAGAGGATGAATTATAGGCCCAGTGTAATTGCATCAGCGTTAGCAGGGAAGAAGACGTATACGATTGGACTATTGGTTCCTGATATATCGAATCCATTCTTCGCTGAGATGGCTAGAGCCGTAGAAGATCAGGGCAGTACACTGGGTTATAGTCTTGTCATCTGTAGTACTGACAATAAAGATGAGCGAGTTGAGAAGTATCTAGACCTGCTTCAGCAGAAAAGTGTGGATGGCATTATTATTGGAACAGGGATAAAGGACAAGAAGATACTGCAGGCTTTAATGAAAAAATCGATACCCGTAACGATGATTGCCAGAGATATTCCTGATCACAATGTGCAGATCGTTGTGGTCGATGACTTTCAAGGGGGAAGACTAGCAGCTCAGCATTTCCTTGATTTAGGGCACAGACGAATGGCTGTGTTATCTGAGTCTATCGAGGTTAGTAGCAGCCGAGAGAGAATTCGCGGCTTTCAGCAGGCGCTGAATGAGGCAAATCTCAAGCTGCCAGCAAGCATGGTGAAGATGAGTGGCCATCAGCTGGTGGAGGATGGAAAGCGATTAGCTACACAGCTACTTCAAGATACGCCAAGACCGACCGCAATATTCTGTTGTAATGATATGCTAGCTATCGGTGCACTGCAATCCGCCAAGGAATTGGGATTGAAGGTCCCCGCGGATCTCTCGATTATTGGCTTTGATAATACCATATTAGCATCCGTAACAGATCCTCCACTTACAACGGTCGCCCAGCCCATTGAGCTAATGGGCAAGACCGCAGTAAATTTCTTATTCAAGCAGCTAGATACAGAGTCTCTCGTTGAACAGAATAGGACCGTCCTTGTTCCACAAATGATGATAAGGCAGTCAACGGCTGCGCCATCAACACCATAATATACATGGGAAAGCCCAAAATGAGGATATGCCAATCGAGCTAGATCATTATTCATAATGGCTCCGTCATTCGATCAGTAGGATATGCAACACCTCTGCCACCCGTGCATCCACGGGTTTTTTGATGTTCTGGGAGATCAATAAGAGAATGAATGGTTAATATTCATGCTTCTTGTTTTATGCGGGTTTAGGGCGTAGTTCAAAGATTTATTGGGATGGGATTGTGGGGGGAAGTATACCTGTAAGATTTACATAAAATACTTTGAAACTCTCGGTTTCAGATAATTATTGCAATTTGTGTACGTTAATATTCATACTAAGAAGACAATCCACATTCTGAAATTTATACAAAGAAGAGGTGCAAGCGCATGATCACGCAGAAAGACTGGGCACAGGAAGCCTGGAGGATGACGGTAGAGAAAGTGACACGAACGAGCACACGTATAAGAGATGGGTTTCCCCATGCAAGTGTCGACGGAGTCTACCAGCTAGAGAAGGCATCATGGTGGACGGCTGGCTTCTGGCCGGGATTATTATGGTTAGTTTACCGGGAGACGAAGGATGTAACGCTGAAGGAATTCGCGGATTCGTGTGAGATGCAGCTGGATCAGGTGATCGTGGATTATTATAAATTGGATCACGATATTGGCTTCATGTGGACATTGACGAGTCTAGCTCAATTCAAGCTGCTAGGCTCAGAGGCTTCTAAGCGTCGAGCGTTGTTGGCTGCTAATCTACTGGCTGCTCGATTTAATGTACAGGGGAGCTATATCCGCGCTTGGAANNTTGACTGTATGATGAACCTTCCATTGCTCCATTGGGCTTCGAGAATTACGGGGGATGCGAGGTTTAGACATATCGCAATTAGACATGCGGATATGGTGCTGACTCATTTCATCCGGTCTGATGGTTCAGTCAATCATATTGTGATATTCGATCCGGAAACCGGTGAGAGGCTGGAGGTGAATGGCGGTCAGGGTTACGCGCCTGATTCTGCTTGGTCTAGAGGAGCTGCGTGGGCNNATATATGGGATGAGCTTAAGCTATCAATATACGGGCAAAGACGAATATTTACAGGCGGCTAAGCGGGTAGCTCATTATTACTTGACCAATTTGCCAGAGGATCTTGTTCCCTATTGGGACTTCAGATTACCTGAGGGTGTACCCGCTTATCGGGATTCCTCGGCGGGGGCTTGTGCGGCTTGCGGGTTGCTGTTAATCGCCGATCAAGTGGGAACGCAGGAAGCTGGGCTATACAGGAATGCTGGGGAGAGAATCCTGCACGCATTGTATACGAATTATGGCGCATGGGATTACCCTACAGAGGAGGGGCTCATTCTTCATGGTACGAGCCATTTCCCTGAGAACAAGAATGTTGATGTTCCATTGATATATGGAGATTACTTCTTTGCTGAGGGCATCTCTCGATTGAACGGCTACCGTGAGTTATTCTGGTAGTGATCTCTGCACTGAAGCTTCTCTCTAATGAGACTGTCGTCCTTCAAGCTATGAATTGCGAATTGTAATAGTGAAATCGAATACGCCCACAAGCTCCCGACTGCTTGCATACATATCTGCCCCCGCTATTACACTTGCCTCTGCTCCCGCTCCAGCCCGAGCACTTGCCCGAGCACTTGAATACGCTGCGCATAAAGAGGTTATATAGACGATAATTGGTGCATTCTCATGGTCTCGATGCTGCACTCGCTGCGTCTGGGCTGTGAAGTACTCCTCATTATATTGTAGAGTCAATGTGGCATCTTCAGACTGCCATATCACAGTTCCACCTGTGATGATGGGTAATAGCTGACTGATAAAGCGTTCCTCTACATGGTAACTATCTGATGAGAAGCTATTGAAGTGAAATCGATCCTCCAATCTTAGGCGACAGTCGAAGTCGGAGTCAGATTCGGAATTGGATTCGGAGTCAGATTTGGATTCAGATTCAGATTCAGATTCAGATTCAGATTCAGATTCAGAGCAAGTCCACTGGAAAGCGCGAGTGTAGCGCTGGATGCCAGCTGATTCTGGATAAGCACCAGTTAGATCTATGCTGAGCTCAGAGCCGTTATGACATTCAGATTGCGCCAGCCATACCGAATGATACGCTTCGCCCGCTGCTTGATGGACACCATTAATAATGGGTACCGAATGGCCAGAAGAGGAGTTATTCAAGATGTCATACCTACCTTCGCGGAAGTAATCCTTCGTGTATAGACCGTGTCCCAGATCAATTAGTAGATTATTGCCGTTCGCATGTAGGATGAAATGACCAAGGTCGTTATGATTATGTGCTTCACCGTTATGCCCGCCCTTGGCAGAGAGGGCAACGTTCATCCCTGCTGCAGACCTTCGACGATCGATGACCACACCTAGATTATCAAGCGTCTGCAAACCTTGATTCGGTTGACCCTTGAAGGCTGCTTCATCCGTCCACCATAGGTTGCGTGAGAGATGCCCCCAGCGGTAACAGGAATCGTTATGAAAGCTAGGTACCACACAAGGGAATGGCATTGGAGTGTTCGTTCTCTGGGATAGTCGACTGAGTAAACCAGTTGGTAGCAGCACGCGCTCCGGTGCATCGGAGTAATTCGCATACACCCCATCTGACAGATGGACAACTCCCGGGTATCCAGCGATCGCCCTAACCTTATCCTGATTCATCAAATCCCATTGCCCCGAGCTATAGACCACTAACATCTCTGCAAAATATACATAATACCCAAAGCCATAAACCCAGTAACCAATACCCTCAGAGCAACCACCATCATCGCCATAACCACTCAGGAAGCTTTCCATAGCTCCAATAACAATGTTTAGGATTCGGTCTAGTCTCTCCTTATCGTTGATTAGCAGCATGGCTGCCATACCCACGCATCCGCCACATACAGATGCCCAATTGTGATCAGCAGTCTCCCAATCGAATCGTACATCCTCCATACACATTGGCTGGAAGATACGTCGTTCGATCTCATCACATATCCGATGAGCGATGGCTGGATTCATACGCCCTTCAAGCAGGCTAAGAATTTCCGCTAATGCATGTGCTGTCTCTGCGGCGAATAGATCAATCATCTGCTGCGGTGGGATGGGATCGTTAGCTCCGAGATGTGCAGGAAGGCACCATGTATATTCGTTGCATATTTCCCATATCGTGTCCTCCAGTAGTTCAATGTGCCACATATCATCGTCCACCATTGCAGCGATTGCACAAGCGGCAAGTCGCCCCCGTCTCGCAAAGTATACGTGTTGATATTGCTCGCGATCACCATTCAATTCGAATTGCCGGAACAAATCATAGCTTAAAGAGGGCATAGCGTTATCCCTAGCAAGCTCTGCCTCACCCATGATTTCTCGCAAGAGCGGTTGGATGATCTCGCGGCTATTCTTTATCGCATCAGCTGGTGGTAGTAGCATATGTATCGAATCCCCTCTTATTCAATGGAGTGATCAATGGCGAAGGCTTGACCTGACCAAGCTCGTTTCGATGTCCAAGCCACCGACTTACCTTGCCAGAATGGTTGGTCCGGAGATAATCCCAGCGCTAAGAATACAGCGGCGCATAGATACAAGCTGCCGGTAGAGATGTAAGGCTCCCCAATATCAGGCTGGTAGCCGCAGAAACCAATTGTAAGCCACCCTTGATCATCGAAGGTGCCTGGTGCTTCAATCATTCTGCCCATAACTGCACTAAGAGCAGAGCGAACCTGAGCTGGATTGATATTGCTTGGAAGTCGCTCTAGTAATGAAACCTGAGAGAGTAATTGAAACGCGCCGAACCGATAAGCTAGCGATCTTCCGATAGCTGGGAAGGTTCCTTCAGGGGAGATTAACCGCTCTTGGATTTCCGCCTGTCTTACAGCACGCGATTCTATGTGCGGACGCATAGCAGACCAATCTTCCTGCTCATGTCCAACGGTATTCACAATATCCAGCAGCATCGGTTGAATAACGTAGCTATTATAGTAATCCGCGTGGAATTCAGGACCATCCCCATAGGTTCCATCACCAAGATACCATTGCTCATGCTGCTTCAATGCATAATCCACACGCATTACATCCCAATCGGGCTCGCACATGATATATAGTGCCGTCTCGATCATTGCTGAGAACAAGAGCCAGTTACTGAATACAGGCTTTCGCGAACGAGTTTCCTTGAGAGCAAGGATTAAGTTCCCCTGAACGCGAGAATCTAACGGTGTCCATAGCGAATGGGGTGCTCGTACTATAGCATGTGCTAGGAATGCCGCATCGACAATGGGCTGATGCCCCTTCGAGAAATTCATACGATCAGGTGAAGCAGGATCTGTCGCCGCATCAATGGCTTCGCGAGCTAGTGCAGCATAACGATTGTTCAGCTTAGCCTCCTCTCCCGTCAGTCCCTGTAATTCCAGCCATGGTGCCATTCCTGAGAGCAATCGACCTAAGGCTTCGAGATGGGAATATTCGTCCCGCTCGGATCCGCTAGAATGCACAGGCATTCTTATCTTCAGTTGCTTCACGGCGAGTGCCTCCAAGAGGGGATCAGCGATCCGACACATCGTCTCCACCCAATACAGCCTATCCTTCTCCCCTGATTGTGTAGATTCTATAGATTGTACAGTTTGCATATGATGGGCCTCCTGTAATGTGTTCTGAATCCAGTGTACCTGATTTATTGTATATGGGTAATCAACGTTTTTTTCGAAATTGCAAAAATTTTTTCATGTATTCAATATCGCTTTCACCTAGAATATAAGTATATCTGTAATAGATTGGAGTGCACACATGAAATCTACACTTGAACATCAAGTCGAGCCAACCTCTGTTATAGCGAGGCAGACTGTAAGGAGAAGTCAATATCTGCAATGGAAAGAGACATTAATAGGCTATACCTTCATTGCACCCACACTAGTGGGTCTGACGGTATTCTTCATTATCCCTATTATTGCTACCCTCGTCTTAAGCTTTACAGAATGGAACTTTATTGCGGGTATAGATAAGATGGAGTTCGTTGCTCTGGATAACTTTACGAAGCTTTTCCAAGATCCGATCTTTATCAAATCACTTCATAATAACCTCATTCTACTGATATCCATCCCTATCACGATCATCATTGCATTGTTTCTTGCCATCGTTCTGAACAAGCAGGTGTACTTCAAGAATGCATTCAAAGTAGTCTACTTCACACCTTACATCTCAAGCATCGTAGCGATCGCGATTGTTTATCAGGTGCTCTTTCATCCTTCTCATGGTCCGGTAAATCAGTTCCTCATATCCTTAGGTATGGATAATCCACCGAAGTGGCTGGCGGATACGACATTTGCCATCTATTCTATCCTGTCCATACAAGTCTGGGTCAGTATCGGATTCTATATGATTATCTACTTAGCGGGCTTACAGGGAATACCTAAGGATCTTTATGAAGCAGCAGACATAGACGGGGCAACCCGTTTACAGAAGATACGGTTTGTGACAATTCCTATGTTATCGCCAACTACCTTCTTCCTGATTGTCACCGGTATAATCTATACATTTAGAATCTTCGATCTCATCAATGTATTAACGGCTGGAGGCCCGGCAAACTCTACCACGGTAATCGTCTATTACCTGTACGATACCGCATTCGTCAATCTCAAAACCGGTTATGCATCAGCAATGGGCTTAGTCCTGCTCGTCATGGTGCTGATCATCACAATCATACAATTACGTGTTCAGAAGAAATGGGTAAATTACTAGCGTGTCATCGCATAAAGATGAATTTTTCAGGAGGAACATTAGTATGCTCAAACAGCTTATCCATCCGTTCTCTAAGATCATTACGACGATTATTATGGGTGTGTTCAGCATCATCTTCATGCTGCCCTTCATCTGGATGTTATCCACCTCATTCAAGATTGAGGCTGATGTATTCAACTACCCGATTCAGTGGATTCCCCAAACGTGGAATGGTTTAGAAAACTTTCGCGAGGTATGGTCAGGCGATTATCCATTCCCACTCTATTATTGGAATTCAATAAAGGTCACCTTGCTCACAACGATCGTTTCAGTATTGGCTTCAGCGTGCGCTGCTTATGCCTTTGCTAAGATCAATTTCAAAGGAAGGGACATCGTGTTCTTACTTGTTCTTGCAACATTCATGGTGCCGAGTCAAGCTATTCTTGTTCCACAATTTATTCTGTATCGTTGGTTAGGCTTATTCGATAGTCACCTTGGACTTATCCTATTAGGCAGCTTTAGTGTGTTCGGTACTTTTATGCTGCGTCAATTTTTTATGAGTGTACATAATGAATTTATTGAATCAGCCAAGATTGATGGGGCAAGCCACTTTCGAATTTTCTTCTCGATCGGTCTCCCGCTTATTCGTCCTGGTATTGCTACCTATGCGATCTTACGTTTTATCTGGACCTGGAACGATTATCAGAATCCACTTATCTTTCTACGCTCGAATGATTTATTCACCGTACAACTGGGTATTAGCAAATTTGCCGACGAATTCGGTTCATATTATACATTGATTATGGCCGGCTCGGTTTCAGCTATACTGCCCCTTATCATTATTTTCATTATTGGTCAGAAGAACGTCTTAGAGGGAATTGCCGGTGGTGGAATTAAGGGTTAGAGTAAAAATATTTCTATTCTAGCAAAATTAATTGGATGCTCTAAAATTTTCAAGATGCTACGATGCTATTGCAAGCTACGATATAAGAGGATAGAGCCAAATTCCACGGGGAGGTTAACCATGAACAGGAAATTATTACTTTCATTACTTAGTATCATCATGATTATCAGCTTGTTATCGGCATGTAGTGGCAATAATAACAATGCAGCTAACGAACAGCCAGCTGCAGCAGCTCCGAAGGCAGAAACGAAAGATACACCAAAGGAAGAGCCGAAAGAGGAAGCGCCAAAGCCAGTTACAATTAAATTTCATCATTGGTATGATGACGCTATTGAGAAATTCGATGTTGTTATCGCAGAATTCAACAAGGCTTACCCGCACATCACAGTAGAATCGGTATCCGTCGCAACGAATGATGCGAATGGAGCAATGAAACAAATCGATCTAGCCGCCGCTTCGGGTGAGGAATTGGATGTTATCATCGTTAATTCACCGAGTAATTATGCGCAGCGTGTTGCCATTGGTCTATTAGAGCCACTCGATGAACTCATGAAGAAGGACGGATTTAATTTCGACAATGAGTTTGCATTAAATACAGGTGTAGATGGGAAGATTTACTCCTTCCCTGGAAAGCTCAATGAATTCTTCGTCCTATTGAATAAAGCTCATCTAGATGAAGCTAAGCTTCCAGTTCCGACGGATTGGACTTGGGATGAATACATGGATTATGCACAGAAGCTGACCAAGGGTGAAGGAGCGAACAAGCGTTACGGTACTTACTTCCACACATGGCTTGATTACATTAAGCTGCCATTGTTCAACCAGATGGAGAACAGTAATCTCGTGAAGGATGACGGAGTAACCTCCAACATGGATAACCCGTTATTCCGCAAAGCGTTGGAAATTCGTGAACGTGGGATCAAGGATGGTTCAGCAACTCCTTATGCAGATGCCATAACTCAGAAGCTGCATTATCGTGAGCAATTCTACAATCAGAAGGTAAGTATGGAGATGATCGGCTCATGGATGATTGGTGAGAGCGGTGGCTCAGGACCAATCGAACCGACGTTCCAAACCGTATATGCCCCCTACCCAAAAGCGAATGCGGGTGACCCATCAACTACGCCCGTGGGTGCAGATTTTATTAGCGTAGCTGCCAAATCTAAGAACAAAGAAGCGGCTTATACATTTGCCAAGTGGTTCGCAACTGAAGGCTTGCTTGTTCAAGCTAAATACCTTACATCTTGGAAAAATGCGGATATCGCTAAGCTCGTGGATGGATTAGTATCAAAGACACCTAAGCCCGAATTAATCGATAAGGCTTCCCTGCAGCATACACTATCCTCCATGACACCACAGAAGCTGTATATTCCAGTTGCTTACCAAGCGGAGGTAGAGAAGGCCTATCAAACTGAAGCGGAGAAATTCCTGTTAGGTGATCAAGATATTGATACCACACTCGAGAATGCCCAGAAAGCAGTGCAAGCTCTTATCGACGCTAACAAATAGGTATAGGTAAGCATTCATCTCGGTACAAGGGCCCTTATCACTAGGGTCCTTGTTACTCTTTCTTCTTCGAACAAGGTGATGGATGATATACTAGGACAATGATAGTAGACGATACGAGTGGGATGAGATAAGTATGAAGCGTTGGACAATATTTAATCACAATTTTTCATTACGTCAAAAAATAATTGTAACCTCGATAGTCTGTTTAATTGTGCCGGTTGCTAGTATTGTTCTGATCAGCAGCTCGTTTACGAAGAATATTATGAAGGAACAGGCGTTATCCAATGCCACAGAATCACTTAACGTTGTCGGTACTCATATTACCAATACATTGAATGACATGATCGGCGTTGCCAATTACATGCAATTCGATTCCGACTCCATCTCTTTTCTCAGAAATCCGAGCTTTGTTGGGAGAACATATGATCAATTTGTTAAGATTGATGTTAAGCTAGAGGCGCTGTCCAATAATTATAAGACAGACATGTTTGTAACCATTCTTACAACAGACCGACGATTCTATTCAAACTATTCTTTCTATTATTATGACCCCCTTGATTTCTATGATGAGCCGTGGTTTTCTAATCTGGATAAACTATCTCCTTATGAAACGTATTCTCTGGGCGTTCATCCAACCTATATGGCACCAGAAATACAGAATCCATATATGATCGATCCAGGTGCAGAATTGGATCCTCATGTAATCACAATCGCGAGAACCCTGCGGACAACAGCAGCATCGGCTCCCTATGCGTATATCATTATTAGTATCAATGAGAACATATTCAGTAATGTCATGAGCAATTATGCTGAGCAGAATATGATGTTGATTGCACCTGATGGAACGGTTCTATCCGCTAAGGAGCAGGTCAATTGGAAGTTCCCATATATAGATCAGCTGAGGGGCCAAGGTCAGGACCAAGTCATCACCTTCGATGGTGAATCCTATCTTTTCGTGAAGCAGCAGCTGGCTTTTCAAGACTGGCTGTTAGTTAGTCTGATACCATATGACGAAGTGTTGTCTGATATCAATCGGATTTACGAGACTAATTTGATATGGCAGATCGGGTTCTTAATGTTATTCCTCCTTATTCTGATTTACTTGCTGCGGCAATTCACCAAACCGGTCATTCAGCTTGGTCGAGTAGCCTCAAGTATTGAAGCGGGTAATCTATCGATTCGCTCTCACATTCGTGGTGGAGATGAAATGGGTAGACTCGGAAAATCTTTCGACCACATGCTTGATCGTGTAGAAGAGATGATCGAACAAATCACATACGAGCAGGAGCATAAGAGGAAAGCGGAGTTATCGATGCTTCAAGCACAGATCCATCCACATTTTCTATTTAACATCTTGAATTCGATCCGTATGCGTATATTATTACGTGGAGATCAGGAGAATGCTGAGCTATTAAGCTCTTTATCGAAGCTTCTGCGTATGACCATACAGCAGCAAGAAGAGATGATCATTCTTCGGGATGAAGCAGGAATTGCTGAGCAGTATATGCAGCTTATGCAATCGACGATGAAGGATCCATGTCAATATAGGATACACATTGCTTCGGATGCCTTAATGGAGCTTGTGCCCAGGTTTATTCTTCAACCGATTATAGAGAACGCCTTGATTCATGGTATCAACAGACAGAATGGAATGATCACGATTCGGGCATGGATAGGGGCGCAGGATAGATTAATTATTGGCATAGAAGATAACGGATCGGGGATGTCGGATGTACAGCTAACGAAGCTGAAGAATCAGCTGCAGGAGGTGTCTCATGATCCTAAGGAAGGGGAGCATATTAATCGTCTCTCGGGCATTGGGCTTGCCAATGTATTCGACCGACTCAGATTGATATATGGGGACATGGCTCGAATCGATATGACTAGTGAGCTTGGTCAAGGTACACTGATCACATTCCATATTCCTAGGAGAGGGGGGCACAGTAGTGTTGAAGGTAGTCATAGTTGATGATCATTATCCCGTTATAGAGTATCTAGCTCGAAGTATTCCTTGGTCACAATTGGGATGTACCGTAACCGCGCAATGCAGTGATGGCATGGAAGCACTTCTTCATGGGCAACAGGAGATGCCAGATATCCTGATTACGGATATTGGTATGCCGAAGATGAATGGATTGGAGCTAATTGAGGCTCTTAAACGAATAAACCCTCTTCTACAGGTTATTATCTTATCCTGTCATGATGAGTTTCATTATGCACAGAAGGCAGTAAAGCTAGGTGTCAATGAATATGTATTGAAGGAGTCGCTAGAGGCCGAGGTTATGATTGGATTGCTTCAACAGCTGACTGAGGAAATTGCAGTGCAATCCGCGGCGCAGAATCGGAACAAGAAGCTGCAGCGTGTTGTGGAGCAGAGCCATTCCTTGATCAAGACGGACTTTATTAGCACAACCCTCACAGGGATGAATCTGAATAGTGAGCAATGGCTCTCTGAGATCGTTGAGCATGGAGTGGATTTAATTGCAGAGCCCTATCTACCAGTGCTCATATACCCGAACAGCTTTCAGGACTTGAAGTATCGCTTTCAAACTGTAGAGTTATTCGCTTATGCTCTTGAGAACGTCGTTCGCGAATTTGTAGATGATCATAAATCTGGAATTAGCTATAGGTATGGTAAGGAGATATATATCTTATTTCCTTTCCCTTCTTCTATTAAGGTTAATCCGTATGAGATCATCCGCGGTCACCTCGCGGATTTACAGAATGCTCTGAAGAGATACATGAATATTACGATCTCGGCAATGATGCATGAGCCTGCTCAGACACCAACGGAGATGAAGAAGGCTCTTCAAGCATTATATCATGCTAAGGATCAGCGGTTCTATGCACGTGAGGGCAGTGTCTTCAAGTGGGTGCCTTATGAGACCTCTCAGGAGGATATCTTCACCATCTACCAGAATACGCTTAATGATTTCAAGCAGCTCATTGTCGAAGAACGTGTGGATCAGACTCAGCAGGTTGTCGAGGAATGGATGCATTATATTCAAGATAGACGTTATTCGGTGGATTCTGTAGTGAGCTGGTTACTTAAGATGCTAATGGATATCGAGATCAAGTATAATTTCTTACAACGCACTAACACCAAATATAGCTCAGAGCTGCTGCATAAGAAAATTGTAGAGCTAGAGTCGCTGCAAGATATTGAAAAATTTATAGTGCGGTTTTTACTAGACAAGATCCGCACGGCATCTGAGATTAAACAGATGTCATATCGTTCTGAAATTCATGAGGCGCAGAAATATGTGCATATGCATCTGCACGAGAAAATCAGTATGGAGGAGGTTGCAGTCTCATTAAACTTGAACCCGAGCCACTTCAGCCGTATATACAAGAGTGAAACTGGTGAAACCTTTATCGAATACATGACAAGAATTAAGATGGAGCACGCCCAAGAGGCACTAGAGCAATCTGATAAAACCATTGATCAAATCGCAGGTGAGCTCGGCTATGACAATACCAGCTACTTTATCAAGCTGTTCAAGCAGAGCTCAGGTTATTCTCCAAAGGAATATCGTTATAAAAAGTAAAACTCCACCTCTAGAAGGGGGAGTCCTCATCGATTAACCAACCTCGTTAAATACTGAGAGGCTATTATCTATTGGTTGATGGAATAAAATTCACGCTTTTAGCGTCTCAGCTACAGCTTGCTTGACCGTTGTGTACGAATCTCCAATTAATGCGATCAAATCCTCGGAGGGATATCCGAATTGTCCGTCTTCAATAGCAGTGAATACACCATGAACGATAAACCCTGCCATACCTGCAGGCACCCCAGCATGAACCATAGATTCGAATACTTCATCCGGCGAGACAGTGCGATGCTGAATGGACTTTCCTGATACGTCAGACAGGATGGCTGCGAATTCATTATAAGTAATTGGTGTTGGAGACGTTAGCTCATAGGTGAGATTTGTATGCCCTTCACTAGTTAGAACAGCGGCTGCCGCAAGCGCTAGATTATCACGAGTTACATAATTCATGGCACCGCTTGGAACGGATGTGATGATTTCGCTATTAGCGATTACCTCATGAAGACTCTCGTTAACCAAGATATCCAGATAGAAGGCATTACGCAGGAATGTATAAGGGATGTTCGTAGTTCGAATCATATATTCTGTGGCAAGATGTACAAGCTCAAGACCAAGCTTCATTTGCTCTGAGAAGGACAAGCTTGTATAAACGATATGCCCAACTTCAGCATTACGCGCTGCTTCTACTACACTGGCGTGCTGACGTACGCGTAATGTATTATCCATAGAGGACGCAGATATGAATAATAGCTTTGCTGTACCAGCGAATGCTGCTTCCAGCGTTGCCGGAATATCATAATCACCTATCCGGACTTCGATTCCAAGCTCTGTTAGTGCTGTTGCTTTCTCCATATTTCGCACAATTCCAACGATGTTAGTGGCTGCAACGCCTTTCTTCAATAAGTGCTGAATCGTTTGTATCCCTAATTGGCCATTTGCCCCAGTAACCGCTATCTTGCCCATTGTATTAGCTCCTCTATCGTTATATTATACTGCAGAAATCAATTTCATCTTAATGCCGAATGGGTCAGTCACCCATGCAGTATCACCTTGTTCATCCACGGTTATTCCTGCATCCTCTCTTAGATGCTTAATGAGCATCGCGACCTCATCTTCATTAGGAAGACTAAGGGTGAAGTATTCGATGCCTGTAGCATTAACCGGTGCTGCAGGGGCTCCTTGACCTGCCCAGATATTCAAGCCCATATGATGGTGGTATCCACCGGCTGAGATGAACAAAGCCCCAAACTCCTCAACATGCATCATAAGCTTGAAGCCTAACTGGTCACAATAATAAGCCTGTGCCTTATGTAGATCGCTTACATGAAAATGTACATGCCCCATCGTCGTTCCTTCAGGCAAGCCTTCCCAGCTATGACCCTCAGCTTCCAACAGGACGCCTTCAACATCAAGTCGTTCTCCGCCCATCACTATCCGGTTATTCTCATCATAGGACCATTCCGATCTTGGGCGATCACGATAAATTTCAATACCATTCTGATCGGGATCGGAGATATATAAGGCTTCACTAACATGGTGATCGGAATGACCAACATGTATCCCATGCTCCAACAATCTCTTGAGCGATAAGCCTAAGTCCTTACGAGTCGGCAGTAGAAGGGCGTAATGATATAGCCCGCTGACACTTCTTCTTGGTGTGATAATCGCATCAGGAATTTCTTGAACCTCTACGAGTGCATTCACACCATCTGCCGTTAGCTCTGCTGAACGCTCATGCTGATTAAGTATTTGCAACCCGATAATATTCTGATAGAAATCTAGAGACCGCTCTAAATTACTGACCTTTAATTTTACTTTACCTAGCGTCATATTGGGATGCATCTGATAAGTCATCATAAATCCACCTTTCACGTATTCGAATGATGCTGTTCTACTTACTTTATGTAATTTAGTGTATAATAATCATTAACGGGTGTCAAGTGTAGCTATTACAAAAAGTAAGGTTGTTTATCGTTAGTTTGGGGAGTATAATACTTATAATAGAAGGAGTGATGGCTATGGCTATGGATCACTACACGCAATTGTGCCCTCGTTTCGAGAAGGCGATGGAGCTGTTAAGTAAACGTTGGACAGCGTTGATTGTTTTTCGATTACTGACTGGGCCGCTCCGCTTTAGTGAAATCGATAATTCTTTGCCGAACTTAAGTGGTAAGGTGCTATCTGAACGACTGAAGGAGCTAGAGGTTGAGGGACTTATTCGACGTGACGTTTATCCGGAGATACCGGTTAGAATAGAATACTCGCTTACGGATAAAGGGAGCGCACTAACGCCACTATTCAAGGATATCGGACAATGGGCAACAGAGTGGATAGTGTTACCTTCAGATAGTGAAACTATGTAGACGCTTGAAAAAAACCACGCGATATCATGATGGAAAGTGAGCTGGGGGTAGTCCCGCTGATCAATATGGTGTAAGTGATTAACTGATAAATAAGGTGCAAGTGACAGAATAGCGCTATAATTGGCGCTGTATTGCTGCGTAACTGTACAAAATAAATTGAAATGTAAGATTTAGAGTGATCAGCGCTAGTTTCAGCGTAAGAGCTCTCACTGGCCGGTATTGTAGCGCCAGAACAAGCGCTGTGGGGCATGTACAATGATATAATGCTGATCAAAGCGAAGATGTGAGGTATTATAGCGCCAGAACAAGCGCTGCTGGAGCATCTACATTAATGTGAGTCAGATCGGCGAAGGCAAGTGGCGTGGTAGTGCTGCGCTAATTACGGCAGTATTCCATAATGAAGAAACAAGCACATAGAATTAATATGTGCTTGTTCGTATTCGACTTCGATTTATAAATCTAAGTAATCCCGAGGATCTACGGCCTTCTCATTCAAACGAACCTCGAAGTGCAGATGATTTCCTGTTGAGTTGCCTGTTGTACCCACCTCAGAAATCTTGTCTCCTCTAGAAACAATCTGTCCATTCTCTACCTGGATACCGCCTTTTCTTGCATGTGCATACAACGTCCACAATCCATTACCATGATCGAGGATTACCGTATTGCCATATCCGTTCACCCATCCAGCGGTAATGACTCTTCCTGATTCGGCTGCTAGAATGCTCGTGCCTGCTGGAGCGGCGAAGTCCATCCCGTTATGCATGGTACCCTTCTTGCCGGTTATCGGATTAGTACGATGACCGAAATTCGATGATATCCGATATGTATCCTCTAGCGGATATCTAAGCTTATCGCCATTGTAGTAAGCGACTGATTTCTTAGAAGCTGCGATCAAGGCAGCCGCTGCAATCATTTCCCGCTCTTGCTCCTCGGTATATTCGGCTAGTACCTGCTCTTCTTTATTTAATACGGCAATATGATTATTCTTGGTTTGCTTCAACGCCACTAATTTACTCTTAGCTGCGATTTGGGTATGCTTCGCTCTCTCTTGCTTTTCCTTCGCTTCAAGCTGCCTCTCCTTGGCTGCGATTTGCTCATCCATGGTCAGCGTTTGCTTGTCTTTAATCGCGATTTGTTGATCGTATAGTGATACCAGCTCGGCTAGTTGTTGTTCGACTTCAACTATTTGTAATGCAACCTGGTCGTAGTCATCCTTATTCGCTTGTAATAAATCCTGATCATGATCGATTAACGTTGTTAATATCTCGAAGCGATCAATAAAATCCTTGAAGCTAGTAGATTGAACTAGAACCTCTAGATAAGATACCGACCCATTCGTATACATATAACGCAATCTCTCACGAATTAACGAATCTCTAGACTTGATACGCTCGATCGCTGCTTGTAAATTCTCTTTGGACGTATGTAGGTCTTCTTCAGCTTGAGTGCTCTTATTCTCTAAGGAGATTAACTCCGTATTCGTAAGCTCAATTTGCTCATTTAACTCATTAATTTGCATTTCTAACGTACCGACTTCTTCATCTAATGCGAGCACCTCTTGATCTAGTGAAGTGATTTGATTTTCCAAGGAATCGATATCATCCTCTAATGCATATATATCATTTTTCGTCTTTTGCTTCTCTTGCTGTATCTTCTTAATTTTCGACTGGGCGGCCTCCAGATTCTTGGCAGCCTGCTGCTGTTTCTCTATTGCCTGCTCTAGCTCACTGTTGGCTTTCTCTAAGGTCGTTTCGGCAAATCCATACTGAGGTGCTAGAATCGCTAGTAGCAGAGCAATAACTATTAGTAAAGGCAATGTCATATTTTTCAATATTATAGCCTCCTGTGTCAGTTTATCTACAATTATATACTAGATTTACGTTGATAGGTTGCGTGTTTGTATAATAATGAGTCTTTCTCCCTACAATAAGTGTGCGATTAGAGCGCTTCAATAACCTATGGGGGATGAGCATATGTTTAAATTCTTAGGTAATATAACTAGAAGCATTATGAATGAAGCCGTTGACAAGGCCATTGAGCGTATAGCGAGGGACGCTTATACGGAGAACCTCTTTGGAATGATACCGATTGCGAGAAAAATTGGACCAATCCCCATGATGGAGAACATCATGAGGGCCAGTCAAGGTAAACCGCCAGGTAGACCGATGGGTTCACATATGCGGTTCTCCCCGTGGGATAAGCTGCTATTCAGTCCAGTTCATCTATTCCGCTTTCCAACACCGGATAATGAACAGATTAACACCTCTGTCACCATCGGTAGAAGGGCAAGTAAGCCGTTAACGATCGCAATTCCGATCATGATCGCTGCGATGTCGTATGGGGGTGCGTTGAGTAAGAGTGCTAAGATCGCTCTTGCGCAAGGCGCCTCCAGAATGGGAACGGCTACGAATACGGGCGAAGCAGGACTGATGGAAGAGGAGCGTGCTGCAGCGAGCTTACTGATCGGACAATATAATCGTGGTGGATGGTTGAATACACCTGATAAGTACAAACGCCTAGATGCGATAGAAATTCAATTGGGTCAAGGAGCCCAGGGATCTGCACCACAGAAAACCCTTGCTAAGAATATTGGCAAGGAGTTTAGAGAGGTATATGGATTGTCAGAGGAAGAGGACGCGATTATCCACTCTCGCCTGCCGGGGGTTGATACCAAAGAGCAATTTATTGCACTAGTTCGACAGCTAAAGGAAGAGACAGGGGTTCCGGTCGGTTTGAAGATTGCGGCAACCCATCATCTTGAGCTTGAGTTACAGATTGCTGTAGAGGCGGAGGTTGATTTCGTAACGCTGGATGGTGCCGAGGGAGGTACACATGCTGCTGCTCCGATTCTCGAGGATGATCTAGGACTTCCCACCTTATTCGCAATATCTCGTGCCTCTAAATTCCTACAGAAGAAGGGAGCTTCCACGGATATTAGCTTAATTGCCACTGGTGGGTTAGTTACTCCAGGAGATTGTCTCAAGGCGCTCGCGATGGGGGCTGATGCTGTGTATATAGGTACAGTTGCAATGGTCTCCATGATGGGAGACCAAATGACAGAATCCTTACCGTTCGAGCCGCCAACAAGCTTAGTTGTCTATAGCGGCAAGATGACGGATCAATTAGATATCGAGCGTAGCGCGACGAATTTATTCAACTTCTTGACCGCGTCCGTTCGTGAGATGGAATTGGTCTGTTATTCGACAGGCAGGAGGAGTATATCGGAGCTAAGTAAAGCAGATTTGTGTACACTGGACCCGTTTCTGTCACGAGCCATTGGTGTGGATTTGGGATATGTGTCGCGTGAAGAACAGAATGAATATTTTGATGGAATAGCAAAGCTGCCGCTCGATGACTTAGCACATGTTGATACCGTGAATCAACAAGAGCATACCTTACATTAAACTGCTGATGAATCGAAAAGTGTTAAATAAACCACAATATTCGAGTGGTAATTAAAGCATTAGAAAAGGAGACATTAGAATGATGAGTAAGTCCCTGAAGTGGATGGTATTAAGCTTGGCCCTCTTAGCCGTTCTTGTGCCAGCTCGAATTGATGCAGCAGGAGGTGGCGAGAATCATGTGCATGCGAAGCAGTCATGCTTGAGCCAGTCTGTCGTAAAGCTCCATGGTGACATGAGAAGGCTCTGGATTGAGCATCTATTCTGGACGAGAAATTACATAGTTAGTGCCGTAGCTGGCATGCCGGATCAAGATAAAGTATTGGCAAGGCTTCTACAAAATCAGCAGGATATTGGTGATGCGATAAAGCCGTTATACGGTAATGCGTCAGGCAATAAGCTGACTGAGCTGCTGAAGGAGCATATTATTCTTGCTGGGCGAGTATTGGAGGCAGTAAAGGATGGCAATCAGGCAAATATCGAAAAGTATAATAAGGAGCTGTACCGAAACGCCGATGACATTGCTCAATTCCTCAGTAGTGCAAATCCAAACTGGTCGAAGAAGGAGCTAGAATCCATACTAGATATGCATCTGAAACTAGTTACAGATACGATCGTGGCAAGAATTAAAGGTGACTGGGATGCGGATATCGTAGCTACAGACCGCGGTGAGGCCCACCTTATCAAGCTAGCTGATACCTTAACAGAAGGAATTGTAAAGCAGTTCCCTAAGAAGTTCAAATAAGGGAATAGCCACGCGGAGAGTGTACTACATCTACTGTAGCACGATATGATCTTATCGAATCATAGCTGATTTAGGGACATTACAGCAATGATGTACACCCCCTAGATTAAATGCTATGATTCGTTTGATTGTTGAAATTGTTACCATCTTTAATATGTTAGGGGAGTGTGAAACTATGAAGAAGAGAATCATTGTAACTGGTGGAAGTGGTAAAGCAGGTAAATGGATTGTAAAGGAGCTCTTGGAGCAAGGATATGAGGTACTAAACTTAGATTGGAAGCTACCAGAAAAACCATTATGTCAAACTCAAATTGTTGATTTAACTGATTTGGGGCAGGTTCATAGTGCTTTATCGCAATATACGACGGTCGATCACCGTCCAATAGAGGCTGTTATTCATTTTGCCGCTATTCCACAAGCTTATATCTTCCCCAATGATGTCACCTATCGCAATAATGTCATGAATACTTATAATATATTGGAAGCGTCTGCTAACCTTGGGATTAAGAAGGTCGTCATCGCATCAAGCGAGTCCTCTTATGGCATCGTGTTTGCTAAGGAGTTTTTCGCACCCCATTACTTGCCGGTTGATGAGGCGCATCCACAGCTTTCAGAGGATAGCTATGGCTTGTCCAAGATTGTGAATGAAGTTACGGCGGAAGCATTTCATAGAAGATCAGGTATGCAGGTAGTATCCTTCCGTCTGGGCAATATTCTTGAGCCGCAGGACTATCCAATGGTGAGGACGACGGTTGGAACTCCGGAAGCACGCATTCGAATATTATGGAGCTACATCGATGTTAGAGATATGGCCGTTGCTTGCCGATTAGCAGTGGAAATAGAGGGTCTAGGCGCTCAAGTGCTCATCTTGGCTGCGGATGATACTTCCTCGGATCTATCAAGTGAGCAATTAATTCGTACCTATTTACCTGAGCTGGCTGTATATGCTCCTCAGCTGCCGGGTCGTACAAGCTTTCTATCAAATAGCAAAATCAAAGAGATTCTAGGATGGAAGCAACAATATTATTTCATGGAGCAGTGAGGTGATAGATGTGAAAATCGGAATTAACACTTGGGTTTGGGTGTCTCCTTTTCGTACAGATGCCTTTCATTTACTAACGAAAATTAAGGATATGGGCTTCGATCTTGTTGAAATTGCGGTTGAAGAGCCGAATGAGATTGATCTACCCCAATTAAAAGAAATATTGAACGAGCTTGATTTGGCTGTTTCTATATGCGGTGCCTTTGGAGCACAGCGTGATATATCGTCAGAGGATGAGCACATAAGGAGGCTCGGCAAGGATTATATTATCCAATGCATCAGAATGGCAGAATTTCTAGGCAGTCATCTAGTAGCTGGACCGTTCTATTCCGCAGGCGGTAAAGCTCGGATGGTTTCGCAGGAGCTAAGAAAGAGAGAGCGAGAATGGTGTGTGAACAACCTAAGAGAGATCGCTGAGGTAGCCTCGAATTGCGGGGTGATTATGGGTATGGAGCCATTGAATCGATTTGAAACAGATATGATTAATGTGGTAGACCAAGCAATCGAGCTTATTCGCGACGTGGGAAGACCAGAATATAGAATTCACCTAGATACGTTCCACGCCAATATTGAGGAGAAGAGTATTCCTGATGCAATACGTAAATTGGGGGATGGACTGCTCTGCCACTTGCATGCTTGTGAGAATGATAGAGGTATACCAGGTACGGGCCATATCGATTGGCTTGGAGTAAGAGAAGCACTGATTGACATTCAGTATGAGGGGGCCGTGGTCATTGAATCCTTCACACCTGGTGTTAAGGAGATAGCTAAAGCTGCCTCGATATGGAGACCGTTGGCAGCCAGTCAAGATCTACTTGCTGCGGAGGGTGCGAGGTTTCTTAAGGATCTGTTAAGATGAGGTCACATGTATTCGAGGATGAAGAATGTGGTAGGGCAGCACTTATAAGAATATTACGGAGAAGTCCACCTTCCTGAAATCTAAGTCATTCGTGATGAAAACATCAGCTTCTTCCAATATTGCTGTAGCCAATTGGATAGCATCTGGTGTTTTTAAGCTGTAATCAGCTCTACATTGTGATGCTCTATTGGCAATGTTAAAGTCTATATCTCGGAATGTAAGGTTGGGGAAATTAAGTAAGGTTGTACGATATTCCTCAACTAGCTTGTAGTCTCTGGCTTTATATGGTCCTGTCAAAATCTCAGTCATTGTTAATATGGATGTTACTGCTGTAATTGAACTATCCTCAATTTTCTGGAATAGTTGAGTTAATTGATTAGAATATGGAGAACCTTCTATCAGATATATAAAACAATTTGAGTCAATGGCAACCTTGTTGTAGTCCCCATTCATTACTCGCTCCATGATTCCTTCTCCTTCTTCACATGCTCTTCTACGCGCTGGATAGTCCCATAAGCTCTCTTATTGAGATCAGCTAAATACTCGGTTTTGCTTCTCTGAGGACGGACAAGGAAACTGCCATCGGGGTTAACTTCCCAGATTAAACAATCACCCTCTTGGACTCCTGCAGCTTCACGAATTTGCAGCGGGACTACGGTTTGATATTTCTTGCCAATTTTACTTTCATATAAATACATACCTATCACCTCTAGTAGGATTATAACATTGTGTCATACTAGAATCAATTAGTGTGACGGGCGAATCCAGTCTACACACATTCAATTGATCTCATCCGCAACACCCCACGCTAGAGCTTGCTCAGGACTGATAAACCAATCCGACTTATGCTCTTGCACCTTAACCAACTGTTCCATCGCTAGCTTAGTTCTCGCTAATAAGTAATCGTCGTATATGTGCTGCAGTCGCTGCACCTCGTCTAGTCGATTTCGCAGATGCTCTAGCTTGCCTCCAATCGTATTGGAGACTGAATGGTACATGAATGTGCTGAGTCTACCGACGAACCGCCTATGACCACTAACCGCGATTAACAATCCCATGCTTGCTGCAAGCCCATAGACATGGGTATGGATTGCGGTCTTGCTGTTATCAATCACATTAATGAGTGCCAGTCCATCATACACATTCCCACCCCTGCTATTGATCATAATATCGATCGGATATCGCTTATACTCCTTCTCCTTCCTATCGTTGTCATCATCCAGTTTGTTGATTTTTATTATGCTCTCAATTACAGCCTTCACAGAGGTTTTATCAATGGCATCGAATAG
The DNA here is from genome assembly GCA_002383285.1 of Caryophanales bacterium UBA4100. Classification (GTDB taxonomy): domain Bacteria; phylum Bacillota; class Bacilli; order Paenibacillales; family UBA4045; genus UBA4045. The sequence goes on along the minus strand of DFXU01000062.1, from coordinate 3,541 downwards.
ATACAGGGTTCTCTCGATCATATGCATCCTCCAATCTCAGGACGTGCTGATACATTCATTGTATTCTTCACTTGTAGACAGTGTAACTGGTATAATGCCCTTATGAGCACAATAAGAGGAGCGTCATCTTGAGGAAATTTTCCCGTACACAAACCATCCTGCTGATCATCGTCTTAATTACCGTATGGGGATTGAATTGGCCAATATCAAAAATTGCACTAGCCTATTCACCACCGATACTCTTCTCAGGAATCCGCACGTTACTAGGTGGATTAGTGCTATTGTTAGTTGCCATCCCGAGATATAGGAGAATAAATCTTCGAGAAGCGTGGCCAGTGTATCTAATGTGCGCATTGTTGAATGTAGCGCTGTATCATGGGCTGAATACGGTTGGGCTTGGCTACATGCCCTCGGGTTTACTTGCGGCAATCGTATTTCTACAGCCTGTGCTCGTTGGTATATTTGCATGGATGTGGCTTGGGGAGTCTATGTATGGCTTGAAAATTGTCGGTCTCATTCTAGGATTCTCAGGTGTCAGTATAATAAGTGGAGCAGGGCTGTCAGGTCATGTCTCCATCATAGGGATTTTACTTGCCTTGGGCTCGGCACTCAGTTGGGCGCTAGGGACGGTATATTTGAAGAGAATAGGGTCGGCTGTTGACTCCATCTGGCTCGTGACACTACAATTTATCTTAGGTGGACTGTTATTATCCAGTATAGGCACTGGCTTTGAAAGCTGGTCAGATATTCAATGGAGCCTGACCTTTGGATTGTGTTTATTGTTTATCTCGGTATTCGTGTTTGCCCTCGGATGGCTAGTTTATTTCGAGCTCATCTTTGCGGGTGAGGCTAGCAAGGTTGCATCTTATACCTTCCTCATTCCAGCGGTGGCAATAGGTATCGGGACCATATTCATGAATGAACCGTTTACGATTTCACTTATGTTCGGTTTAGTGTTGATTCTCATTAGCATCTTCTGTGTGAATTTCACTCGAAGAACGGAGAAAGGGGTTAACTTGTATGGAAATGAATCAACGATTAACAAGGTTAAAGGTTAGTGATAATAAGCGATTTTTAGTTCAGCAGGATGGATCACCCTTCTTCTGGTTAGGCGATACAGCATGGGAGCTGTTCCATAAGCTGAATCGCGAGGAAGCAGAATTATACTTGAAGAATAGAGCTGAGCTGAATTATACGGTTATTCAAGCGGTAGCCTTAGCTGAGATGGAAGGGTTAACGACGGATAATGCGTATGGACGAAGACCTCTAAGAATGAATGAGAGCGGCAGGTTTGATCCGACCCTTCCTGATATCGAGGGTGAATACAGCTACTGGGATCATGTTGATTATATCGTGAATACGGCTGCGGCATTGGGGTTATACATAGCCTTCCTGCCAACCTGGGGTGATAAGTATCATCTAGCATGGGGAAAGGGACCTGAGATATTCGATTATCACAATGCAAGGACATATGGAGAATGGCTGGGCGAGCGTTATAAGGATTATACGAATATCATTTGGGTGCTTGGCGGTGATCGTGCATTAACGACGAATGATCATTATTCTGTTATTCGTGGAATGGCTGAAGGGTTACAGTCAGGAGACGCAGGAAATCATCTCATAAGCTTCCACCCTATGGGTGAACATTCATCCTCGCACTTCGTTCACGAGGAGCCCTGGCTCGACTTCAATATGCTCCAATCCGGTCATGGATTGAAGGAGAGCGACAACTACCTCAGGATCACGGAGGATTACAGTAAGCTTCCGACAAAGCCAACGATTGACGCAGAGCCTTGCTATGAGGATCACCCTAGGGGATTTAAGCCGGAGAATGGTTATTACGATGAAGCTGATGTTCGTAAAGCCGCATACCATGCTATATTCTCCGGAGCATTCGGACACACATACGGTCACCATTCCATCTGGTCCATGACTACAGAGCCTCGGGATTATTATATTATGCATTGGAAGGATGCCATTCTACGTCCAGGTGCCGCGCAGATGCAGCATGTACGAAAGCTAATGGAATCTAGATCATTCCTCGATCGTGTACCGGATCAAAGCTTGATTGTGGATAATTATACGGGCTCGAATTACATGGTGGCAACACGTGGAGAGCGTTATGCGATGGTATATTGTCCGAATGGACTGAAGGTCAAGGTGGCTATGACGGCCATCAAGGGAGATAAGGTGAGCGCCTCCTGGTACGATCCGAGAACAGGGCTTTCCAGATCGATCGGAGAACACGATATTGCAGGCGAGATCTTGTACACGCCTCCTTCAAGTGGTAGAGGCAATGACTGGGTGTTAGTGCTCGACGTGCTCCCTGAAGTGGGCTAAGGTCGTCTTGAACTGACGAAAGTGAGTGGTCAATAATTGGATTTTTCTTATATACTTCGTCCGTTTCTTAGGATTTCTCTGTAGGTAAACTTGGTTAATATTCTTATCAATCTTCTCTCGCAGGGCGATATAATTAATGCCAAAATGTGTTCGGGACAGCTCCTCTAGGTCAGCTGCAAGTGCTTGGCTAAGAGCTTCAATATTGTAGGAGACTAATGGTGTGTGTATATTCAAGAACGCTGGTGTGAAATCCTCACGGAAATCTTGACCAGGCACTTGATCCCAGAAATCATACCACTCCTGCAATAGACCCATCTCATATAATACATACTTAAGAAATCCACACAGCCATGCTGTGCAGCTTGTATTACGGAGCTGACAACCAACGCCATCCTTAAGATGCCGACAGCCGCTGCAGCAAGAGCCGCCATTAGCGATGCAAACTTTACAGACGTGATCGGCCCCCATATCCTGGAGGTATTGAATTCCTTGGTCAATGACCATTAATCTGCTGACAACCTGCAAGGTAAATCTCCATTCATATATTCATATATTTAGATATTGATAAAAATTATACAGGAGTCCCAATCGGATAACAACCTACCATTGACCCATCCGTGCTGACCTACCCTGTTTGGTATCTATGCTTGACATAACTATGTTACTATATTCATATATTCAGAAGTATGCGAGTAAGGGGAGTAGACATGAGTCAGAATATCCAGCATTTTAAAGCAAACTTCTTCAAGGCATTAGCCCACCCAATGAGGATTCAGATTCTTGAAGTCTTGAGCACTGGTGATAAGAACGTGAATGAGCTACAAAGTATACTCGGATCGGAAGGCTCAGCTGTGTCACAGCAATTGTCTGTATTACGTAATAAGAATGTCGTATACGGTAGGAAAGAAGGCACAACGGTCATTTATTCGTTAAGAGATCCATTAATCACGGACTTACTAACTGTAGCTAAGCAAATATTCGATAACCATCTAGTTGATGCAATTTCCTTATTGGAGGACATGCGAAACGAGTAATAGGAAAGATATGACTGAAGAATGAGTAGGAGATGGTGTAGGCATATGCCTATCATCATGGATTGACAACTTAAGCATAAAGGGCGTATTATCGCCTATATATTCAAATATTCAAATATATGAAGAAATGAAGGTAGAACATATGAAATGGACAGGTAGATTCGAAG
>DFXU01000070.1 GCA_002383285.1 Caryophanales bacterium UBA4100 | reverse complement strand
AATTGTTATCGCAGCTTCCGACCCAGACGTGAATATGATATTCGGAGCTATTATTGATGAGGAAATGAAGGATGACATTAAGGTAACGGTCATAGCAACAGGGTTCGAGCACAAAGCTTATATCCCTCAGGATCGGCGACCAGCTACTAATCACTCACATCATACGATTCATCAGGGTCAAAGAGAGGCACAGCCATCTGAATCCAGTGAGACTAAATCCGTACCACTTCGTCCTTTTGGTTCGCAGCCTTCTAATGATCAGTTGGATATTCCAACCTTCTTAAGGAACCGCGGCAAGCAATCCATGGATGATTAAATAGATGAATTGCTAATAGCTTACCAAGCAGAGAGGTTTTTCTAATCGTTTTATAAACGAATAGGAAGGCCTCTTTATTTTGCCCAAAAACATGTATACTCGACAGCGAGTTCCGACAGTCTTTGAATATTTCTTGGGATATACTAGGTTCAGTCCGTGAGAGACGGAAAGGAACGGCACCATAATGAAATCAGTCAGTGTGTATGTGGATCTGATTTTTCTGACCAATGTATTATTCGATGCAGCGATGTTAATGGTTACAGCTGGCATAAGACGTACACCTATTCGATATTGGCGTATTTTTACAGCATCAATTATTGGAGCTCTTTATACGATTCTTATGTTCTTCCCTGCTTTCTCATTACTATTCACCGTGTTCTTTAAGATCGGCTTCTCTTTCATCCTAGTGTATATTGCCTTTGGATTTATTAGTTTACAGCATTACTTACGCAACATAGGAATGTTCTACCTTATTCATGTTGCTACTGCTGGTTCCGTATTCGCTATCCATTACCTATTCTTATCTTCTGGTGAGGTTATGAGAGGTATTCTGCTATCTCCATCTGGCGCAACAGCATTTGCGATTGAGAGCGGCCTGTGGATGGCATTCCCGGTATTTGCTGGCTCCTTGTTCTTCTTCCGTTCAGTATTTAAATCGTCACTACGAACCGAGGCGATAACATCTTATACGGCAGAAGTCCGAGTTGAAATTGATGATGTTATAAGCTGCTGTAAAGGTTTGATTGACACCGGCAATCAATTATATGATCCGTTAACTCGAACCCCGGTTATGGTTATGGAGTGTGAGCAATGGAAAGATCAATTACCGGAAATGTGGATTAGACGGATTCGTGGTAATGAAGTGGATTTGATTATATCGGATATGGACGAGGGGGAGTTCAGATGGAACGACCGTTTAAGATTAATTCCATATCGAGGTATTAACAGAGGAACACAATTTATGTTAGCACTGAAACCGGACAAGGTGGTGATAACCATACATCAGACAACTTATGAAACAAAGAAGGTGCTAATTGCATTAGATGGAGGAAAATTGAGTGCGAATGGAAGTTACCAGGCTCTGGTCCATCCTACATTAGTCCAAACATAAAAACGTTTTACGAATAGGAGGAAAGCCAAGTGCTTTTGAAGTGGAAATTGGTACTGAAAATTTATTATCTACGAATGTTATATCAAATAGGCCTTAAGAGTGAAGAAATCTATTATATCGGTGGTAGTGAAGCTTTGCCTCCTCCATTGACCCGTGACGAGGAAGTCTATTTATTAGAGCAACTACCTAAGGGGGATGCCGCGATTAGAGCGGTATTGATTGAACGCAATTTAAGACTTGTTGTATATATAGCTAGAAAATTTGAGAATACAGGAATCAATATTGAAGACCTTGTTTCGATAGGAGCAATCGGCCTAATCAAAGCGGTCAATACTTTTGACATTGAGAAGAAGATTAAATTAGCTACATATGCTTCTCGTTGTATTGAGAATGAAATTCTTATGTATCTGCGTCGTAATAGTAAGCTTAGAACAGAAGTATCCTTTGATGAGCCTCTTAATATAGATTGGGATGGGAACGAGCTATTATTATCCGATGTGCTTGGAACTGATAATGATATAATCTATCGTAATATTGAGGAGCAGGTCGATCGTAAGCTATTAAAGAAAGCGTTGGATAAGCTGTCGGAGCGAGAGCGTCTGATCATGGAATTGCGTTTCGGACTACAGGATGGGGAAGAAAAAACTCAAAAAGATGTTGCTGATATGCTAGGCATATCACAATCGTATATATCGCGATTAGAGAAGCGTATTATCAAAAGGTTGCGTAAGGAATTTAATAAGATGGTCTAGTTGGGAAGGAATAAAAAGACGGACCTCGGGGATAATTAACATTAATGTTTCTCCTTGGGAGGTATTCACAAGATGCGTAACAAAGTCGAAATTTGTGGTGTTGATACCGCGAAGCTTCCGGTGTTAAATAATGCAGAGATGCGCGGACTATTCGTACAGCTGCAAACACTTAATGATCGATCAGCAAGAGAGAAACTGGTGAATGGGAACCTGCGTCTCGTACTCAGCGTCATTCAACGATTCAATAACCGCGGCGAGTTTGTGGATGATTTATTCCAGGTTGGTTGTATTGGACTGATGAAAGCAATCGATAATTTTGATTTAGGACAGAATGTTCGATTCTCAACGTATGCTGTACCCATGATCATAGGAGAAATTCGGCGCTACTTGCGCGATAATAATCCAATTCGCGTATCACGCTCACTAAGAGATATTGCTTACAAGGCCTTGCAGGTACGTGATATGTTGACCAATAGAAATAGTCGTGAGCCGACAATCATGGAAATTGCTGAAGAATTGAATGTACCGAAGGAAGATATCGTTTTTGCGCTTGACGCTATTCAAGATCCAGTTTCATTGTTCGAGCCCATTTACCATGATGGAGGAGACCCCATATATGTAATGGACCAAATCAGCGATGATCGCAATAAGGATGTTTCTTGGATTGAAGAGATCGCCCTGCGTGAAGGTCTCAGGAAGCTTAATGCCAGAGAAAAAATGATACTCTCGATGCGATTTTTCGAAGGTAAAACCCAGATGGAGGTTGCCGATGAAATTGGTATATCTCAAGCACAGGTTTCAAGGTTAGAAAAATCCGCGATAACCCAAATGCAGAAGCATGTGAAATCACAGTAATTATATAAATTGAGCCGTTCGGTGAATGCCGAATGGTTTTTTCTTTATTATACGGGCATTTTACAGTCTAGGTACATATACTAAGGAATAACGAATTATTATATAAACGTCTCATCCTTTATAAAGAAGGGAAACGTGGTGCCTCCGTGAAGATATCCGATTTTCAAACAAAGGATGTAATTAATATTATTGATGGTAAGAAGCTCGGGCAGATCAGTGACCTAGAGTTAGATTTGCGTCAAGGACGAATCGAATCGATCGTTGTACCTAATGTTAGTCGGTTCTTCGGTTTACTAGGCGGTGGAACTGAATTAATCATTCCTTGGAAGAATATTATTAAGATTGGATTAGATGTTGTATTAGTTAAGCTGGAAGAAGGAAGAGCTTATCATAGTGATGATAATGAGATTGTACATGACTATACAAGGTCGTATCGTGCCTAAAATCAGAAGTTTGTGGTAAAATAGTGGGAATAAGTGTATCTAAGGTTGGATGGTGGTAGCGTGGAGGCTTTTGTAAATAATAAACATGATGACCACTTATATCGAATACAAGCGTGGATGGACAAGTTCGACGGTCTATCCGTGGGCTTTACATCCCGCTTAGGTGGAGTAAGTCAGCATTCCTTGAATTCATTAAACTGTGCTCTTCATGTAGGTGATCGAATAGAAGATGTCATATCGAATCGACAGATTCTTGCGAAGAAAGCGGGATTCCCATTCGATGCTTGGACCTGTGCGGAGCAGGTACATGGCAGTTCGATCACAAGAATCAACATGAACGATAAGGGTGCGGGTAAGTATTCACGTGATCAGGCCATTCAAGATACGGATGCTCTAATCTGCAATGAATCAGGGGTTATGCTCACTGCGTTCTTCGCGGATTGTGTACCATTATACTTCATTGATCCTGTTCACCGTGCAATTGGATTGGCGCATGCAGGCTGGAAAGGAACGGCATTACATATTGCCGAACGTACCATTGAAGCGATGCACAGAGAGTTTGGCAGCCAGCCAGCAGCTATGCACACCGCTATAGGGCCATCTATTGGTGTCTGTTGTTATGAGGTGGATAACAAAGTCATTGATCAGCTTGATTGTGAACGTCCAGTTATGCAGGATAATGGTCGTTATATGCTGGACTTGAAAGAAACAAACCGACAGTTTATGATAAGAGCAGGAATATTACCTATAAACATCGAAATATCTGAATGGTGTACGAGCTGTAACACGGGATTATTCTTCTCACACAGAGCTGAGAAGGGGCAGACCGGTAGGATGACAGCTTGGATTGGTTGGAAGGATGAGGTGACTGAGTAACCATTGCATCTTAAAGAGCAAATATTACATGTGGAAGAGCGGATACAAGCAGCATGTACAAGGGCGGAACGTAATCGAAGTGAAATCAATATCGTTGGTGTTACCAAATATGTTGATTTGCCCACTACCCGATCCTTACTTGAATGCGGAATTCAACATCTAGGTGAGAATCGCTGGCAGAATGCTAGAGCAAAGTGGGAAGATATTGGCGACGCGGCAACATGGCACTTTATCGGCCATTTGCAGACGAATAAGACCAAAGATGTTGTGGGACGATTTGCGTATATTCATTCTCTTGATCGTATCGCACTTCTGCAGGAACTAGATAAGAAAGCAGCGCAAATGAATGTCTTGATCCAAGCCTTTGTTCAGGTGAATGTATCCGGTGAAGAGTCGAAGTATGGTTTATCTCCGGATCAATTATTCTCCTTTGTCGCTGAGTCGAAGCTATATGCTCACGTGCGTATCGTTGGATTGATGACAATGGCACCGCATGAAGCTATTCCTGAGCATACTAGACCTGTATTTAGGGGCTTGCGTATGCTGAGGGATGAACTGAATGAACGTGCGGTAATCGATTATTCGGTCGATCACCTCTCTATGGGAATGTCCAATGATTATGAAATTGCAGTTGAGGAAGGTTCGACTTGGTTAAGATTGGGTTCTGTCTTATTCGCGTAAGCTTGGGATTACTGATATCTAGGTTGATATGGAGGTTAGGAGGATGAGTGTTATGGGCAAGTTATGGGGCTTCTTAGGTCTTCAAGAAGAAGAAGAGTTAATTGAACGAGTTCGTGTAGACGAGACTGATTCTGAAGCGGAATACAATTTTGCAGATCAGCGTAAGAATAAAGGTAATGTTGTCGGATTGCCATCAACGAAACCAACGAAGATGGTTCTTAGCGAGCCGCGCTCTTACGAGGATACACAAGAAATTGCGGATCAGCTTCGACTTCGCCGACCTGTACTAGTTAATCTTCAGAGAGTTAGGCCGGATCAAGGCACGCGAATCGTCGATTTTCTCAGTGGGACTGTATATGCGTTAAATGGTGGCATCAGTAAGGTTGGCCCGAATATCTTCTTATGTACCCCAGAAACGGTAGAGATACAAGGAGCAATTACAGAAATGATGGATGGCGATATGGATTATAAGAAAACGAGGTGAATTAATAATTGGCTACAATAGCAGGTTTTTTATGGACGCTTGAGAGAATTTACTTTTTTATGCTAATTGCTTATGTTCTATTGTCGTGGCTTCCTAATGCACGTGAAAGTTTTGTAGGTGAATTGTTAGGTAAGCTTGTAGAGCCTTATTTGGCACCGTTCCGACGTTTTATTCCCCCAATTGGCGGAATGATCGACATCTCACCAATCGTCGCATTGTTTGCTCTGAAGTATCTCGTAATGGGGATCATTGCGATTCTGAGCTTCATAATACCGGCCTAGATGAACACTAATATTCTATCGCATTATCATCCGGATGAACGCGGCTTTGTTGAGAAGATGGTCGATTGGCTTGAACGAACAGCATTACAGCATCAATTAAGACGTACGGATTTTCTTGATCCAAGACAAGCTCAGATTGTCCAAGCCCTGGTTCGACGTTATCCTAGCCTGCAGATGAAGCTGGATGGTGGTTACCCCCAAGCAGAGCGCCAAAGGGCAATTATCGCACCTGATTATATGGATATAGAAGGACAAGATATGGGTATACGCCTGTTAGTCGTTGACTCCAGCGATGCGAAGATTGCAGAGTTGGATCATGGTGATTATCTAGGGTCCATGCTTGGGCTGGGTTTGAAGAGAGAGAAAAATTGGTGATTTACACGTCTCGGAACAAGGCTGCCAGTGCTTGGTTACAGAGGAGCTTGCAGATTTTATCCATCTGCACCTACAGCAGGTTCATCGTGTCCATGTTATGACCTCGATTGTTCCGCTGGATCAACTACAACCAATTATTCCTAAGCTACAGGAGATGAATCTGTCTGTTGCATCCATGCGACTTGACGGAATCGTCTCTGATGTATGCAGATTAAGCCGAGCGAAGGTGATGATTCCTATTAAGGCCGGTCGCTGCAAGGTGAACTGGAAGGTTGAAGAAGATCCTTCACGTCCGCTTGCTGAAGGAGATACGATCTCTATGAAGGGCTTTGGCCGCTTTGTCCTAACATCCGTTCAAGGGGAGACCAAGAAGGGCAGAATTCGTCTTACAATTGCAAAATATGTATAGATTGTTATCCCAATGTAGCAGGATTTCGTATTATATTGTCGAAATGAGTTAATGAGAATCGCGTGGTTATGCCAAATATAGAAAAATGGAATCAGGAGGTGTACCAATGCCATTAACGCCATTGGATATACATAATAAGGAATTCTCCCGTAGAATGCGGGGCTATGATGAGGATCAGGTAAATGAATTTCTAGATCAAGTTATTAAGGATTATGAGGGGCTTATTCGTGAAAATAAGGAATTACAAACTTCGTTGGCAGCAATAGAAGAGAGACTCGGTCATTTCACGAATATCGAGGAGACGCTTAGCAAAGCGATTATCGTGGCTCAGAATGCAGCGGATGAGCTGAAGAGTAATGCGAAGAAGGAATCTCAGCTCATCGTTCGCGAAGCTGAGAAGAATGCAGATCGTATCATTAATGAATCGTTAGCTAAGTCACGTAGAATTGCCATAGAAATGGAAGAGCTGAAGAAACAATCGATGATTTATCGGACTCGATTCCGTTCTCTATTGGAAGCGCAGATTGAGATTCTTAAAGAAGAAAGCTGGGACTCCCTTGAAGCCATTGATGTCCCGCAGCTTAGCAGCGACCATAATTGACAATGATCCGTCAATTCGTTATATTGGAACTCAATGATTCAATAGATTATGAAAACGTTGATTGGGATAAGTACATGGTAGCCTTGAACCCTAGCGAGTCGGGATTGGTGTAAGCCCGGTGTTCGAATACGATGGAATATCACCCAAGAGTACCGCTTGAAATACAGATGATGGATTACCTGTAGAATAGAGACGGTCGGCTAATTACCGTTAAACAATTTTCGAGTGATGGAGTCTAGGCGTTTGTGTATGCTTGCTTCATTATGAGGGTGGTACCGCGAGAGTTCTGCTTCTCGTCCCTTTTTNNAATGTGGATTATGGAAAGTCGCTAAATTTACCGTTAACTGATTTCCCGATGCGCGGTAATCTGCCTCAAGCAGAGCCGAAGATGCAGCAATGGTGGGAAGAAATTGATATCTATGCGAAGGTGAGAGAGCATCGTAATGGGAAGCCGAAATTTATTCTGCATGATGGACCTCCATTTGCTAATGGGGACATCCATATCGGGCATGCGTTGAATAAATTATTGAAGGATTTCATCATTCGTTATAAGACGATGAAGGGCTTCGATGCGCCTTATGTTCCAGGCTGGGATACTCACGGCTTACCAATTGAACAGGCGATAACGAATAACGGTAAGGTTGATCGCAAGAAGATGAGTGTGCTTGATTTTCGCATTGCATGCGCAGAATATGCATTAAACTGGGTAGATAAGCAGCGTTTAGGCTTTAAGAGATTAGGCATTAGTGCGGATTGGGATAATCCTTATATGACACTGCAGCCTCAATATGAAGCTCAGCAAATCCGTGTATTCGGAGAGATGTTCAAGAAGGGCTCGATTTATAAAGGATTGAAGCCTGTATATTGGTCCCCATCTTCGGAGAGCGCACTTGCAGAGGCTGAGATTGAGTATAAGGAGAAAACTTCAGCCTCCATCTATGTAGCCTTCGATGTGAAGGATGGTAAGGGGATATTGCCTAATGATGCAGCTATTGTCATCTGGACAACAACGCCTTGGACGTTGCCGGCTAACCTAGGAATAAGCGTACACCCGGAATATGATTATGCTTTAGTGGAAGTCAATAATCATAAATACGTACTTGCTGAGGGAATGCTTGAGGAAGCTGCCAAACAAATAGGCTGGGATGAATATAATATCCTCAATACTTGGAAGGGTGCAGCACTAGAATTTGTAGTTTGCCAGCATCCATTCTATGAGCGGGATTCCTTGGTTATGGTTGGTGATCACGTTACGCTGGAAGCAGGCACTGGTTGTGTTCATACTGCGCCTGGACATGGTGAAGAGGATTTCATCATCGGCCAGAGGTATCAGATTGGTGTTCTCTGCCCGGTCGATGATCAAGGGAAATTCACGAATGAGGCACCAGGCTTTGAAGGTATATTCTACGATAAAGCGAATGCGATGATTACGGAGATGTTGAAGGAATCGGGCAAGCTGTTGCATATGTCCTTCATCCAACATCAATACATGCATGATTGGCGGACGAAGAAGCCAGTAATCTACCGAGCTACAGAGCAATGGTTTGCTTCTGTTGATAAATTTCGTCAACAAATGTTAGATCAGATTAAGCAGGTTAAATGGACTCCGGCTTGGGGTGAAACCCGACTGCATAATATGATTGCCGACAGAGGAGACTGGTGTATATCCAGACAACGCGCCTGGGGTGTTCCAATACCCATATTCTATTGTCGTGCGTGCTCAACACCGCTAGCAACTGAGGCGTCTATTGGTCACGTAGCTGATCTTATCGAACAAGAAGGCTCGAATATCTGGTTTGCGCGTGAAGCTGAACAGCTGATACCAGCAGAAGCGGTCTGCTCTTCATGCGGTAGTAATGATTTCCGTAAGGAAACAGATATTATGGATGTATGGTTTGACTCGGGATCTAGCCATATGGCGGTTCTCGAAGCAAGACCTGAATTAAGCTTTCCAGCCGATCTATATTTGGAAGGATCCGACCAATACCGTGGCTGGTATAATTCATCATTGATTACAAGTGTTACCGTTCGTGGGGAATCACCTTATCGCGGCATCCTAAGTCATGGCTTCACACTCGATGGTGAAGGACGGAAAATGTCAAAGTCGATTGGTAATACCGTCGATCCTTTGAAGGTATGTGGATCATTGGGGGCAGATATACTCCGACTGTGGGTTGCTTCAGTTGATTATCAGGAGGATGTCCGAATATCTGATAACATCCTGACTCAAACTACTGAAGTATACCGGAAAATTCGGAATACACTCAGATTCTTATTAGGGAACTTAAGTGACTTCAATCATGAGCAAGATAGTGTAGCTTATGAAGCAATGAATGAATTAGACAAATATGCAATGACACGATTGCATCGAATGATCGAACGTGTGACGAACGCTTATGAGAAGTATGAATTCCATGTGGTGTATCAGGCCGTTCATCATTTCTGTGCGGTCGAAATGAGTGCTTTCTATCTCGATATTGTAAAGGATCGATTATATGCAAGTCGGTCGAATGATCCAGCTAGGAGAGCTAGTCAGACCGTATTGTATGAAGCGTTATCTGCGATCACAAGAATAATTGCTCCCATCTTGCCGCATACAGCCGACGAAGTTTGGAGGTTTATTCCAGACACTCCGGGAATCAGTGTACAGCTTGCTGAACTTCCGCAAGCCAACACATCGGTATTCAATATCGAGAATGAGCAGCTGTGGAGCCAATTCATTGAGCTGCGTGAAGATGTATTCAAAGCGCTAGAGCAAGCCCGTCAAGACAAATTGATTGGGAATTCACTAAGCGCCTGTGTACATGTATATCCGAACGAAGCGGCATATAAGCTATTACAGAGCTTTGAACCGTTGGATACCTTATTCATCGTATCGCAGGTTAAGATGTATACACCAGATACAGCTGCTCCTGATTCAGCCATGATGTTCAAGCAATGTGCTGTGCATATAACGGTGGCTGACGGTGAGAAGTGCGATCGCTGTTGGATTGTCACAACGGATATTGGTCATAATGCTGAGCATCCAACGATTTGCAAGAGATGTTCAGAGGTCATCTCGAATTAATCCTCTTCTTGCATTGAAGACGAATCTAATTCTAGACCATGATCTCCTTCGTCACCAGCCATATATTTCTGGTACTCATTATTACGGAATATCATGGTAGATTGCCCATATATATCTGTACCAATAAAGCTTTCTAGCGCCTCTACGTAACCAACATTCTCATCGGATTCGATGTATAGATTGTTATAGTCTAAGGATTCTGGATCCTCAGCCAACGCTGGCGAATCGGAGTTACCCCAGCTTTCGACAATCTGCCATGCATCCTCACCATCAAATTGTGTTTGATCATCACGTTCATCCAAGCTCGTTCGTCCGAATGGAGGAGTTAAGAACTCCTCCTCGACTGGACGTCCAAGGGAAATATCCTGATTTGGTGCATGTTTAATACAGTAGGCTGTCCATGGAATAGCTTCTAGACGCGCATAGGGAATATCCGTTCCGCATTCCAAGCATTTCCCATACTGTTCCGTTTGAATGCGTTCTAAAGCAGTCTCAACTTCTTCTAAATTATGCTCAGTATTCTCATTAAGGGCGATATCCTTGCCTCGCTCGAACCATTCGCTTCCGTGATCTGCGGGATGGTTATCATAAAAGCTTAACTCTCTGATTGAGTCACGCATGGACTCCTTGAGTCCATAATGCTCATTCTGTAACAATTGCTTGTCGATTTCGTTCTTACGAGCAATCAATTGCTTCCGAAGCCTTGTGCGTTGTTTCTCAGTTAAATTCATTGATGATTTAGCCCCTTTCCTACACGAGGATCTGTGATTAGGATGCACGGATTGAAGCATTTTCTCACAAGGTAATTCCTTGTATGTAAGCCAATTCAATCAACTCCTAGTTATTGGACGGGCAAAGTTGCGTTATGCTACAATGAGCGAAGATAAGCTTGAGGGTGGAGGCAGTCTGCGAAATGTATTATCTAATAGCATTAGCTGTATTTATTCTAGATCAATTTACCAAATGGTTAATAAAAACCAAGTTAAATTTAGGAGACATCCATCCTGTCTGGGGAGATTTCTTCGTGATAACATCTCACCGGAATACCGGTGCGGCTTTTGGGATACTTCAAGGGCAACGAATGTTCTTTCTGATCATTACGGTTGTTTTCGTAATCGGAATTTTCTATTATCTGCAGAAGACGGTTAAGATGGGCTTAAAGCTTGTACCACTTGCTCTAGCTTTAATGCTTGGTGGTGCGGTTGGTAATTTTCTGGATAGAGCAATGTATGGTGAGGTTGTGGATTTTTTACAGTTTACTTTTACATTCACCTTGTTCGGCTGGGACGTTGATTACATATTCCCTATCTTCAACATTGCAGATTCAGGAGTTGTAGTGGGTACAATGTTCATATTACTAGATACTGTGCTTACATGGAGACGCGAAGTTAAAGAGGCGAAATTAGCAGCAATAACAGGGAAGGAAACAACTAATGAATCTGAATGATGTGGATTTAGAAACAAACGAAATGATGGAATGGGAAATAGATGAGCATACAGCAGGAGAGCGTCTGGACAAGTTTGTCACAGATTCAGTTTCAGATGGGATTTCTAGATCACAGGTGCAGCAGTGGATTAAGGACAGCTTTGTTAAAGTAAACGGGAAGCTTGAAAAATCTAACTATCGTCTAGAACTAGGTGAGCGAGTTGAGCTTACAATCCCTGAGGCTGTAGATTCGGTCATTGTACCAGAGGACATTCCACTGGATATAGCTTATGAGGATAAGGATCTCATTGTGGTTAACAAGAGCCGTGGGATGGTTGTTCATCCGGCTGTTGGCCATCGATCAGGCACCTTGGTGAATGCATTGATGTTTCACTGCAAGGATTTGTCAGGCATTAATGGAGAATTACGTCCAGGCATTGTACATCGTATCGATAAGGATACATCGGGTTTAATGATGGCAGCTAAGAATGATAAAGCACATATTTCATTATCGAATCAATTGAAGGAGCACTCGGTCATTCGCAAGTATATCGCTATTATTCATGGTCACTTACCACATGATCAAGGGACGATCGATGCACAGATTGGACGAGACCCTAGAGAACGGAAGCAATTCGCTGTGAATACGAATGTAGGTAAGCGGGCAGTTACTCACTTCCGAGTATTGGAACGCTTCCCTGACTACACAATGGTTGAGCTTCAATTAGAAACAGGCCGGACTCACCAGATTCGTGTGCATATGAAGTTTATCGGACATCCGATTGTGGGAGATCCCGTTTATGGTCGCACCAAGGGAGTTACGATGAATGGACAAGCGTTGCATGCGGCCGTTCTAGGCTTCGTCCATCCAACATCAGACACCTATATGGAGTATGAGGCACCACTTCCTGAGGATATGAATCAAGTACTAGACAAGCTTCGTAATATGTAGATTGTGTGAATAGGTAGATATCTATGAAGTAGTTTGATGGCCATTATGTGGTCTTAATTAATATTTGGGAGTGGATACACAATGACTAAAATTAATCAAAATTATTTGCAATTACAGGGGAGCTACTTGTTCTCCGAAATTGCCAAGAGAAGAACAAAATTTGTAGCTGATCACCCAGAAGCTCAAATTATTAGTTTGGGAATAGGCGATGTTACTCGCCCTTTACCAGATGCAATCATTCAAGCAATGCATAAAGCGGTTGATGAATATTCAAGCAGCGATTCGTTCCGTGGGTATGGACCGGAGCAAGGATATGATTTCTTACTTCAAGCTATTGTAGATAATGATTATAAAGCACGTGGTGTCCATATAGCGACGAATGAAGTGTTCGTTAGTGACGGCTCTAAATGTGATGTTGGCAACATTCAAGAGATTTTTAGCCTAGATAGTGTGATTGCCGTTATGGATCCAGTATATCCTGTATATGTTGATACGAACGTAATGGCAGGTAGATCTGGCGATTTCAATAAAAGCACGAATCGTTATGATAATATTGTATATTTGCCAACAAATGCAGAGAACAAATTCAAGCCAGAACTGCCCACACAGAAGGTTGATCTAATCTACCTATGCTATCCGAACAACCCAACAGGCATGACATTAACGAAGGATGAGCTGAAGGTTTGGGTAGATTATGCCCGTGAGAATAAATGTGTAATTCTATTCGATTCTGCTTATGAGGCTTACATTCAAGAAGACGATGTTCCTCATAGCATCTATGAGATTGAGGGTGCAGAGGAGGTTGCTATTGAATTCCGCAGCTTCTCCAAAACTGCTGGCTTTACTGGTGTGAGATGTGCTTATACGGTTGTTCCTAAAGCCCTAAAGGCATACGATAATGAAGGTAATTCAGTAGCGCTGAATGATCTGTGGAATCGCCGCCAAACGACTAAATTTAATGGCTGCTCTTATATTACCCAACGAGGTGCCGCTGCAGTATATTCAGAGGAAGGTCGCGAGCAGATTCGAGCTTTAGTAAATTATTACATGAGCAATGCTAATATTATCCGACAAGGGCTTACGGATCTTGGTCTAGAGGTGTTCGGTGGAGTTAATGCACCATACATCTGGTTGCGTACACCGAATGGAATGGGCTCGTGGGAATTCTTCGACAAGCTAATAAGTGAAGCACACATTGTCGGAACACCTGGTGTTGGCTTTGGACAGAGTGGACAGGGTTACTTCCGCCTGACAGCGTTCGGCAGTCGTGAGAATACGGAAAAAGCGGTCGAACGGATGAAAAATCTGAAGTTTTAGATTGACTTCTAGTGTCGAAACTGGGATAATCTAATGAAGTTAGAAACAACCGAGTGTAATTGAACATCCATACCTTTAATTCAGTCCAGAGAGGCTGGTAAGGTTTCGAAAGATCTATCGCTGATTTGTCATATAATGGATATCTTAAGAGCTAGTGTTCTGGGAATATCCACTATTACGAATCTGAGTTGAGAATCCGAAGCTCTCTGCCTATCTGGTGGAGAGCTTTTTTTTTACTTAGGAGGGCGAGTAATATGATTGAGAAGCTTGTGATTATGGATGATATAGCTATTCGTCGCGCGCTCACTCGTATTGCACACGAGATTCTGGAGAAGAACAAGGGCATCGAGGATATTGTACTGGCTGGAATTCGCACGAGAGGTATCTTCCTAGCTAGGCGGATATCAGCGATTATTAGCTCCATTGAACAGATGAGCAAGAAACTTCCTGTAATGGAGGTAGATGTTACTAGCTATCGTGATGATGTTCTGGATAAAGCGTTAATAAGTAAGCCTTCTGCAGAAGATAAGATACTAATTGAAGGTAAGAAAATAATTTTGTTCGACGATGTTCTCTATACGGGAAGAACCGTTCGAGCGGCCATGGATGCACTAATCGATCAAGGTAGACCCGAGATGATTCAGCTGGCAGTACTCGTAGATCGAGGACACCGAGAGCTGCCCATCCGCCCGGATTATATAGGTAAGAATGTACCAACGTCGAGAGTCGAGCTTATCGATGTATCGTTGAGTGAGATTGATGGAGTAGATCAAGTGGTTATCACACGTTAATGGCTTAAGTCTTATAAACACTGAAGGAGTGACTATTAATGGGTATCTGGATCATCAATGGTAAAGTAATCGATTCGTCTAGCGGACAATTAGCAGCAACTGACATTCTCATCGAGGATGGTAAGATCGCGGCAATGGTAAGTCCTGAGTCGGGACTAGTGGAGCACGGTAAGCACGAGGTCATTGATGCACTCGGAGGACTTGTATCACCAGGCCTGATCGATATGCATGTGCACCTAAGGGAGCCTGGAATGGAGCACAAGGAAACAATTGCAACGGGTGCCTTGTCCGCGGTGAAGGGTGGATTTACCACCATTGCATGTATGCCCAATACTCGGCCAACCATTGACAGCGTTGAGGTTCTAGAAGGTGTTTATAAGAAAGCTGATGAAGCAGGATTGGCAAGAGTATTATCATATGCTTGTATATCGAAGAATGAGCTTGGACGAGAGCTCACAGATTTTGCGGCTCTGAAGGCAGCTGGGGCTATTGGTTTCACAGACGATGGTGTGGGTGTTCAGAGCGCGCAGATGATGAAGGACGCCATGTCATTAGCAAACAGTGTAGGCTTGCCAATTATCGCTCACTGTGAGGATGATACATTAATCGTTGGAGCACCCGTCTCAGAAGGAACATTCGCCAATAAGCATGGTTTGAAGGGGATTCCGAATGAAGCAGAAGCTATTCACGTAGGACGGGACATTCTGTTAGCTGAAGCAACCGGTGTTCATTACCATGTGTGCCATGTCAGTGCGGAGCAATCGGTTAGACTGATTCGACTAGGCAAGCAATGCGGAGTTAAGGTAACCGCCGAAGTGTGTCCACACCATCTGCTACTATCGGATGAGGATATTCCAGGGATGGACGCGAATTGGAAGATGAACCCACCCCTTCGGTCGAGACGAGATGTTGAAGCACTCATTGCAGGAGTAGAGGACGGTACGATTGATATGATCGTAACTGACCATGCACCGCATTCGGCTGAAGAGAAAGCCAAAGGTATGATGCTAGCACCATTCGGAATAGTTGGCTTTGAAACAGCATTCCCACTGCTCTACACTAAATTTGTATTAACAGGACGATGGACGCTTCAATTCCTGCTGGACCGAATGACGATTAAACCGGCACAGGTTTTCGGTCTAGCTTCGGGTGTATTAGCGCCAGGTCGGGATGCGGATATCACGATTATCGATTTGGAGCAAGAGTTGACGGTTGATCCGACAACCTTCCTTAGCAAGAGCAGCAACACCCCATTTGTGGGATGGAAGCTTCAAGGCTGGCCAACAACAACATTGGTAGGCGGTAAGGTTGTATGGTCTTCGAATCTGTAGAAATAAGGCACCAGCCTCGCTGGGCAATAAATAAACGCACCATGTATCACAGAGTTTATTAAGAAGGAGTGTAGACTAATGAAAGCAATATTACTGCTTGAAGACGGTACTATCTTTACAGGTAAGGGGTTTGGTGCGGTAACTGACTCCGTTGGTGAAATTGTGTTTAATACAAGTATGACCGGATATCAGGAAGTGCTGTCTGATCCTTCCTATTGTGGGCAAATCGTATCCATGACTTATCCGCTTATTGGGAATTACGGGATCGCGCGTGATGATTTTGAGTCTATACGTCCGTTCATACATGGGTTCATTGTTCGTGAGCATGAAGAGGTACCGAGTAACTGGCGGGCTGAATATTCACTTGATGAGCTTCTACAGGAATATGGCATTCCAGGAATTAGCGAGATTGATACGAGAATGCTGACAAGAATACTGCGGCACCATGGCACGATGAAGGGCGTAATCAGTACATCTGGCAAATCGATTGAGGAATTACAGCTGCTGCTAGAGCAAGCAACCTTACTAACAGATCAAGTGGAACGTGTCTCAACGAAAAGTGTGTTTAGCTGTCCAGGTAAGAACGAGCGTGTTGTGCTCGTGGACTTTGGTTCAAAGAGTGGTATTCTACGCGATCTAACATCACGTGGCTGCGACGTTGTCGTCGTACCTCAAGATACTACTGCAGAACAAATTCGCAAGCTTTGTCCAGATGGTATTCTGCTCTCGAATGGTCCTGGGGACCCTAAGAATGTTCCGCACGCCGTTACGATGATTCGTGAGCTACTTGGTGAGATACCCATCTTCGGAATATGTCTAGGTCATCAACTGTTCGCGCTAGCATGTGGTGCAGATTCAAGCAAGTTGAAATTCGGACACCGCGGTGGTAATCATCCTGTTAAGGAACTGGCGACGAATCGTTGTTATATAACTTCACAAAATCATGGGTATACGGTTGAAGAGGATTCCATTGAAGGAACCGAGCTTGTCGTCACTCATATTAATAATAATGATCGCACAATTGAAGGCTTAAAGCATGAGCGTTATCCAGCATTCTCTGTACAGTATCATCCCGAGGCATCACCAGGGCCTTATGATTCCAGCTATCTGTTCGATGATTTCTTAGAGATGATCAGCGAATGGAAGATCGCGAACCCTATGCTGCCCAAGCAAGCGCAATTCACGGAGAGAGCTTTAAAGGCTGTCGACAATACGAGAGGAGAAGTGACGTATGCCCAGAAATAATACACTCAAAAAAATTCTCGTTATCGGCTCTGGCCCTATCGTAATTGGTCAAGCGGCAGAATTTGACTATGCAGGTACACAAGCGTGTCAGGCTTTGAAGGAAGAAGGATACGAGGTTGTATTGATTAACAGTAACCCTGCTACGATTATGACAGATACGAACATGGCAGATAAGGTATATATAGAGCCGATATCTTTAGAATTTGTTACTCAAATCATACGTCAAGAACGTCCAGACGGATTGCTCCCAACGCTTGGAGGCCAGACTGGCTTGAATATGGCTGTTGAATTAGCGCGTGCAGGTGTACTTGAGCGTGAGAACGTTAAGCTGCTTGGTACGCAGCTATATGCGATTGAGCAAGCAGAGGACCGTGACTTGTTCCGGAATCTAATGCGTGAGCTAGAACAGCCGGTTCCAGAGAGTGTTATCGTTACTTCGGTTGCGGAAGCAATTGATTTCTCTGAAGAAATTGGATTTCCACTCATCGTAAGACCAGCCTATACACTTGGTGGAACGGGTGGCGGGATTGTTGCAACCCTAGAAGAGTTGAAGGATATTGTTGCTTCTGGTATTCGTTACAGTCCAATCGGACAATGCTTGGTTGAGAAGAGTATAGCGGGTATGAAGGAAGTCGAGTATGAAGTCATGCGCGATGCTAATGATAACTGTATTGTTGTATGTAACATGGAGAACTTCGATCCAGTTGGTGTACATACTGGCGATAGTATCGTTGTTGCTCCTAGTCAGACCTTATCAGATCGTGAATATCAGATGCTGCGAGCGGCTTCCTTGAAAATTATCCGTGCACTTAACATCGAAGGCGGCTGTAACGTACAATATGCGCTTGACCCGCATAGCTATCAATACTATGTCATCGAGGTGAATCCACGTGTTAGCCGTTCATCTGCTCTGGCATCTAAAGCAACCGGCTATCCAATTGCGAAGATGGCTGCCAAGATCGCCATTGGATTCACATTGGACGAACTAATGAACCCGGTAACAGGACAAACCTATGCATGCTTCGAGCCAACGCTTGATTACATTGTATCGAAGATTCCACGCTGGCCCTTTGATAAATTCACTTCTGCGAATCGTAAGCTAGGTACACAGATGAAAGCAACAGGCGAGATTATGGCGATCGGTCGGACATTCGAGGAATCATTGCATAAGGCTGTCCGTTCATTAGAGATTGGTGTTCATCGTTTGCACTTGAAGGATGCCGATAAGCTAGATG
>DFXU01000088.1 GCA_002383285.1 Caryophanales bacterium UBA4100 | reverse complement strand
CCACCTATCATAGCTACATGTATTCCGGTCAACATATCGGCACCCCCATAAGGCAATCTTTTCTTTACTTCTGTATAGCTTATGCATGCGCCCAGTTATCGGTTCGCAGAAAAAATCCATACTTCCCAGAAAAACACTAGGTAAGTATGGAACTGATATTGATGATAATAATAGTACTGAGTTCGATTTAGATAATTACGATTGACCAGTATGACCGAATCCTCCAGCTCCACGTATTGTATCTGATAATTGCTCTACATGAATAAGCTGTATAGCTGGTACCAGTTGGAATACCAGCTGGGCTATTCTTTCATTACGATTTATGACGTAAGGCTCTTGACCTTGATTAATGAGTAATACCTTGACCTCTCCGCGGTAATCGGCATCGATTGTTCCAGGTGAGTTAAGACATGTAATTCCATGCTTATACGCTAGTCCACTTCTCGGTCGAATTTGGGCTTCTAGCTCCTTCGGCATGCTAATTGCGAATCCCGTTGCGATTAGCTTCCGTTCTCCGGGATTCAGAATAATAGTCTCAGGAGTAGCAGCGTATAGATCAAATCCACTGGCCCATTCTGACATCTTCTGCGGTAATGAGATATCTTCATTACCGGGTATTCTTTGAATTTGAACGTTAAACAAGCTGATCCCTCCTGAAATTCGCAATCGTTTTATCGCTCGATCCAACCATAGACATGGCAAAAGGCTGGGCAAACAAATACTTAATTACGGTCTGAACCTGATCAAGACTGACTTGTTCGATACTTGCAATAAGCTCATCTAAATTATGATGCTTAGCAGTTAGCAGTTCATTCTTTCCAATTCGATTCATACGACTGCTCGTACTTTCTAGGCTAAGGATTAAGCTTCCCTTCAGCTGTTCCTTGCCTCTCCGCAGCTCATCCACTGTCATACCCTTACTCTGAATTTCGCTAAGTACCTCCATCATCACATCTAATACTTCCGCAGTCTGTACAGGAGCAGTACCAGCGTATATCGTGAATAAACCACTATCCATATACGCAGAATGATAGGAATATACTGAATACGCAAGTCCTCGTTTCTCACGAATTTCCTGGAACAATCTAGAGCTCATTCCGCCGCCAATAATATTGTTCAGTAACACCATCGCATATTTATGCTCATGAGCTACTTGATAGCCCGGTAATGACAAGCAAATATGATTTTGCTCTGTCTTCTTCTTATGATAAATGAATCCGTCTTTAAAGGTTGGCACTAAGCCCGGTTGAATTACTCCGTGGTTGTTAAAACTATTGAAATGTTTACGAATTAATTCTAATACATCCTCATTGATATTACCCGCCAAACTAATTACAGTATTCTCAATTGTATAGTGGGTTGCCATATATTGTCTCAAGCTATTGGGATCCATCGCATTCAGCCGCTTCTCAAGTCCAAGTATCGAATACCCTAATGGATGATCTTCATAAGCTGCTTTGGATACTAAATCGTGTACTAAATCATCCGGTGTGTCTTCATACATAGAAATTTCTTCAAGAATAACGTTTCTTTCCTTACTCATATCTACGGGATCCAGACTCGATCGGAAGAACATATCCGCAAGTACTTCTACAGCTTGTGGTAAATGATCATCTAGTACTTTGGCATAATAACATGTGTATTCCTTAGACGTGAACGCATTCATATTCCCCCCGATACCATCGAAGATGTCGGCAATATCCCTAGCCGAATACTGTTCAGTGCCTTTAAAAAGCATATGTTCGATAAAGTGGGAGATACCATTATCCTCTGGAGTCTCATTACGCGATCCTGTCTTTACCCATATACCGAATGCTACAGATCGACATGTCGGGATTTCTTCCATAACGACACGCAAGCCGTTATCCAGTATGATTTTCTTCATGAAAAGCCTCCAGTTATTCATAATTGACTTATCTTATACTATCAAAAAAGAATAGCACTCTCAACTGCTGTTACTCGTTTACTGGATAGTAGGTCACTAACTGTGCCCACAGCAAGATTCCGTGATTTCGCTTTATGAATCATGCCTTTTAATGCTTTCGAAGATGATAAGGTAGGATGCATCAATATCATTGCACCTGGCTCTAGTCTTGCTTCTATCTTCCTTACAATCCAATCAGGCTCTGGTTTTTTCCAATCTACCGTATCAATTGTCCACAATACTGTTTTTAAGCCTAATTGATTTGCAACACGTACCGTTTGTTGATTAAAGTCGCCGGAGGGTGGTGCAAACCATTGATTACTAGTAACCCCTAGCTCAATTAACAACTTCTCAGTTGACAATATTTCCTTCTTAATTTGACTTTCACTTAATGTGCTCATATTCCTATGTGTAAACGCATGATTAGAGAGCTCGTGACCCTCATCAAGAATCGTACGCGCCATCTCTTTATTCTTCGATAACCAAGTTCCATCTAAGAAGAATGTAGCTTTGACATTCTCATCACGCAGAGTAGTAAGAATGTCTGGAATATACTCATTTCCCCATGCCACATTAATCATGAATGCGATCATGGGTTTATTCGAATTCCCTTTATATATAGCATGTGGAGGTAAATCTTCAAGCTGGATCATGGGTTCAATTTCGTTAAACACGAATGGGATATGATCACTTAATGGCTGATCCATAGCTATTTTGAGTGTCCTCTCCATATCCACCTCCATGCCATTATATCCTGGAATGGCTTTCCATACAGGATCAATTACCGCGTTAATCGGCTCCACACGAAGCTTCTGTGCTTCTTTCATGATACGATCATTCCACTGGTTACGCTCAGCCGTATCCAAACGTAAGAAGGTATCACCAGATACCATACGATCATTAAGACGCGGGTCTAGCTTAACATATGTTAAATATGATTGAATCGAAGAGGATTGATTTATTCCCCATGATACCATCACTAACATTAGTGCGATTAAAGCCCAATTTATTGCATTCCTCATTCACTATCACCCCACACCTCTTTGTCCACCCATATTATGTAATAAGCGCAGGGGATAGAACACTATATGGACAAATTATTTATATAAACAAAAAAAGAGACAGAAGATCTGCCTCCATTATAATTGTGATATCTTATGACTGAACTGGTGTTTGTGGAGCCATCGTAGCCTTACGCGATAAATTAACTCGTCCTTGATTATCGATTTCAGTTACTTTTACTGTTATTTTATCGCCAATCTTCACGACATCCTCAACATTCGCGACACGATCATTTGATAATTGTGAAATATGTACCAGTCCATCTTTACCAGGTAGAATTTCGACAAAAGCACCAAACTTCTCAATTCGCTTCACAGTTCCTAAGTATGTTTCGCCAATGACAACTTCTTTGACAATATTCTCGATCCATTGACGAGCTTTATTAATCATTTCCTCATTCGAAGAAGCAATGAAAACTCGACCATCCTGTTCGATATCGATTTTCACTCCAGTATCTTCAATGATTTTGTTAATGATCTTACCACCGGGTCCTATGACATCACGAATTTTATCCGGATTAATGTTCATAACCACGATCTTAGGAGCATAAGGTGACAGCTGCTTTCTTGGCTCCTGAATCGCTTCAGCTAACTTACCAAGAATGAACAATCTACCCTTCTTCGCTTGATCTAATGCTTGATCTAGAATCGAACGGTTAATCCCATCGATCTTAATGTCCATCTGTATGGCAGTGATTCCAGCAGCAGTACCTGCAACCTTGAAATCCATATCTCCGAGATGGTCCTCAAGACCTTGGATATCCGTAAGAATTGAGAAATGATCGCCGTCCTTAATTAATCCCATAGCTACACCTGCTACTGGTGCCTTAATGGGAACGCCTGCATCCATCATGGCTAATGTACTTGCACAGATACTTGCTTGTGAGCTTGAGCCATTCGATTCCAGCACCTCGGATACGAGTCGAATCGTATATGGGAAATCTGTCTCTGATGGAATGACCTTAGATAAAGCTCGCTCACCAAGAGCTCCATGACCTATCTCACGACGTCCTGGTGGACGTAGCGGTCTAGCTTCTCCAACGCTGAATGGAGGAAAATTATAGTGATGCATGAATCTCTTGGTATCCTCTAAACCAATTCCGTCAAGAATTTGCACATCACCTAACGGTCCGAGTGTACATATGCTTAGAGCCTGTGTTTGACCTCGAGTAAATAAACCTGATCCATGTGTTCTTGGCAAGATTGCTGTATCACAATCAATTGGACGAATCTCTTCGAGCGCACGACCATCAGGTCTAACCTTATCATGCGTAATAAGACGACGAACCTCATCCTTCACAATATCATGCAATACTTCCTTTACATCCTTATTCAACAGTGGGGTCTCTGCATAAACCTCATTGAAATGTGCAATGGCTTCATTATCAATAGCATCTATAGCATCTTGACGTTCATGCTTTTCCTTAATACTAATTGCTTCAACAATTCTTGCTTCAGCAAATTGGCGTACATCGGAGATCACTTGGCTATTAGGCGCCTTAAGTTTTATTTCCATCTTCTCTTTGCCAGCAATTTGAACCAGCTTGTCCTGAAGATCGACAATCTTCTTGATTTCATCATGTCCGAACATAATAGCTTCAAGCATGTCAGCCTCTGACACTTCGTCGCCTTCCGCTTCAACCATCATGATCGCATCCCTAGTTCCGGCTACTACGCAGAAGAGATCACTCTTATCCTCTTGCTCGGTCGTAGGATTAATTATTAGCTGCCCATCCACTCGACCAACTATGACTCCACCTACAGGGCCGCTGAAGGGAACATCTGATACACTAAGTGCTGCTGAAGTACCAATCATTGCAGCAATTTGCGGTGAGCAATCTTGATCAACACTAAGGACAAGATTAACGATTTGGACATCATTTCGGAAACCCTCTGGAAACAAAGGACGAATAGGTCGATCTGTTAATCGACTTGCAAGAATGGCTTTCTCACTAGGACGACCTTCTCGCTTGATGAAACCCCCTGGAATTTTACCTACTGCATACAGCCTTTCTTCATAGTTAACTGTAAGCGGGAAAAAATCTAGGTCCTTAGGTTCTTTCGAACACGTTACCGTGCATAATACAACTGTGTCGCCATAATGTACTGTTACTGATGCATTCGCTTGCTTAGCCAGTCTACCTGTTTCAAGAACAAGTTTGCGGCCGCTAAATTCCATTTCAACTCTTTGCAAAATGTACACCCTCCATCAATTTTCCGCTTTTCTCATAACATACCATATATCATATCTTATAGAAAGGAAAAAGCAACCCTGTGGTCCTCCAATCAGCACGTTGAAGTGCCAGCAATGAAGGAGCAATGGTTGCTTCCTGTACAACAATTATCTACGAAGTCCTAGTTTTTCGATCAATGCGCTGTATCGTCTAACATCCGTATTCTTCAAATACGCAAGTAACTTACGACGTTGACCGACCATTTTTAACAAACCACGACGGGAATGATGATCTTTCTTGTGCTCCCGAAAATGCGAAGTTAAATTCTGAATGTTCTCCGTTAATATTGCAATCTGTACTTCAGGAGATCCTGTATCGGATTCATGCGTTTTGTGCGTTTGAATCAATTCATTCTTGCGCTCTTGTGTTAATGCCATCGATGGTCACCTCCTGTTATCAGTATCCCCAATAGCCCAGAAACCGTCGGTGAGAACGGGAAACCACGCTATGGTTGAAATCGGTTGATCTTTTAGGACCTTCCGACAACGTTTTTAAGTATAGCACATATCGAATTATGGAACAACAAGATATTCGGATGCTCCTATATCGTGAGTTTTAGGATTTGCTCTGCAGTTATGATGTCTTCCTTAATCTGCTCGATAAGTAAGTCTACAGAGGCAAATTTTTGCTCGGCTCTTATATATTCAATCCAATGTATCTCAATGGATTCACCATAGATTGATTTATTGAAATCAAGAATGTGTACTTCTAGCGTTGGTTTAGCTGGAGCATCATCAAACGTTGGCTTCAGCCCTACATTCATAACCCCATGATATATGGACCCGCTTACACTAACCTTAACAGCATAAACACCATTCTTAGGTATAACATAACTATCTCTGGGTTCAATGTTCGCAGTTGGTATTCCGATCGTTCTACCTCTTCCGAAGCCTTGAACAACTTGGCCAGTAATCGAATAAGGTCTTCCCAATAGCTGCAAGACCTCACCCATCTCACCAGCACGCAATTTCTCGCGGATCATTGTACTGCTTACCTTGAGATTATCTTTATGAAACGGTCTTACGACATTCACCTTCATCTTATCAGAACCAATATCTCTTAGCATATCGACATTGCCCCTCCCAAGATGTCCATATGTGAAATTAAATCCCACTACTACTGTATCCACTTGTAGTGCGAATAATACTTCATGAATGAACTGTTCAGGAGTAAGCTGAGATAAAGTTTTATTGAAAGTCAGAATATAAGTACGATCCAAACCGCAAGCTGCAAACCGCTCAAGCTTCTCAGTTAGTGGAGTAATATATTGAGTATGTTGATGTTGCACATGCCCCAATACTTCTCGCGGGTGTGGATCAAAGGTCATAATTGACGATGTGATCTGCTCGATATTAGCCGCGTAGATCGCTCTTCGAATCACTTCCTGATGACCCAGATGTACACCATCAAAATAACCAATCGCCATAACCTGACGTACAGATTGCAGCTCATCGGAAAAAGGATACGTCAATCGAATAATATCCAAACTTTCACCTCGTTCATTCAACGTCTGAAGCTATATCTGAAGGAAGAAAAACCTTAATAGGTGTTAACACTAAAGACTGTACATGCAATGAGAATATGCCTAGAAAAGAATGCGAATTGTTATAAAGGCGAACAATTTGATCAGGTTTATCGAGCTTAAGTCCCTCTATGCATTTATTCGGAATAGTAATTAATTGTCCATATAGAGCACGATTTATTAACGATTGCTCCAGCTTAATCGCAGGAATATGGGAAATCACTTCATCTATTGGTAAGAATAGTCGTTGCAGGGTACCATGCTCCATATGAGCTTCAACCTCTTCAATTGTAAAGCACTTGTCCAATCTAATACCGCCTGTTGCAGTTCTCACAAGACTAGACATTACAGCAGGCATTCCAAGTCTCCTGCCAATATCAACACATAACGTTCGGATATAAGTCCCTTTAGAGCAGGAAACACGAAAATGTACATTTGGGAATGTATGAGAATGATCATATTTAAGCAACTCAATATGATGTATCGTAACCTCTCGAGACTTACGCTCTATCTCAATGCCTTCACGAGCAAGCTCATACAGTTTTCGACCGTTATGCTTCAATGCAGAATACATCGGAGGTATCTGTTGAATAGCCCCTGTGAATTGCTGAAGGGTAAGTTCTATCTGATCTCTCGTCAATACGATATCATGATCTATTGATTCGGTTACGGTGCCTGAAGAATCCTCCGTATCCGTCGAATATCCGATCGTTAATACTGCTTCGTATTCTTTGGGTAAATCTTGAATATACTCAACTAACCGAGTAGCTCGTCCTACACATAACGGGAGCACTCCTGTTACTGCTGGATCTAAAGTACCCGTATGCCCAATCCGTCTAACGCCTAATATCCTTCGCATCTTAGCAACGACATCATGAGATGTCCAGCCTACAGGTTTATGAATTGGAATTATTCCTTCTATGATGAGATCACGCCATCTCTTGTTTAATTTCATTCACAATGAATGGCACAGCTTCGTCCATAGTCATATTAAGCGTACAACCTGAAGCTCTTGTATGACCGCCTCCACCTAACCGTTGAGCAATAGATGCAACATCGACTTTACCAGCTGATCGGAAACTGACCTTTACAACGCTTGCCGTTATTTCCTTGAATAATAATCCAACTTCTACTCCCTCAATATTCCGAGGATAATTAACAAGCCCTTCAAGATCCTCATTGTTTGCTTGTGACAAGGTTATATCCTCTTGTGTCACAAGCATCCAACCAATTTGATTATGCTCTGCAAAGGATAAACTAGCTAAAGCACGCTTAAGAATAATAAGATGTGAAAAAGCGATTCTCTCAAGCAAGTGCTCTGCGAGTCGATGACCCTCAACTCCATATTCGAGCATCATTGAAGCAATCTTCATCACACCTGATGAGGTGTTCGAATAACGGAATCCACCTGTATCTGTTAATAAACCTGTATAGATACAATCCGCTAATGGTTTCGTCCACATCAATTTCAGTGCTTCTATTAGATAGTAGAGAATTTCGACAGTTGCAGCAGCATCAGTTTGGATTAATGGTATTGTGCCGTATTGATCATTCGTAGGGTGATGATCGATATTAAGAATCGTTGGGCTGTCTTCAAACCATCTCTCCACAATACCAATCCTAGAATAATCAGCGCAGTCAACTGTAATAATGTTCGAATATTTACGTGGAATAGAATCAATGGTTCCTGCATGCTGTATATTCTCATATCCGGACAAATAGTCGAATTTTATTGGTATCTTATCCTCGTTGATCATAATAAATGATTTATTTAATTTTTGAAGAATAAGTCCAATTGCAATTGTTGAACTGGCTGCGTCCCCGTCAGGTTGGACGTGGGACACAACCAGAAAGTCATTCTCTTCTAAGATAAATTGCTTTGCCTTCTCCAATTGAAACGACGAATGATCCGTGAAATCCATCATGCATTGATTTCCCCATTATTTAATTTTTGTAGAATCTCTTCAATCTTACTTCCATATTCAACAGACGAATCAAACTTAAATATTAATTCCGGAGTCTGACGTAAGCGAATTCTTCTCCCTAATTCACTACGCAAGAAACCTGAGCCTTTACCAAGTGCCTTAAGCGTTGCTTCCTTCTGTTCCTCAGTCCCAAGAACGCTCAAGTAAACCTTAGCTTGTGATAGATCATTCGTTACTTCAACACCCGTCACGGTTACAAAACCAAGTCGAGGGTCTTTAAACTCCGATAAGAAGATCATGCTTAATTCCTTCTTAATCTGCTCTCCCACTCGTCCTACTCGAATTCTGGCCATTGTTGATCACCTCTCAACGGTCTCCATTATGAAGGCTTCAATAATATCGCCGTCTTTAATTTCATTAAATTTCTCTAGGGAGATACCACATTCATAACCTTGTGCAACCTCTTTGGCATCGTCCTTAAATCGTTTCAATGAATCCAATTTACCTTCGTATACCAATACACCCGCACGTAGCAATCGCACTTGAGCATTACGAACCATCTTGCCATCTTGAACCATACATCCTGCGATAACACCAACCTTGGTAACCTTGAACACATTCCGAACTTCGGCATGACCAAGGATTGTTTCTTTAAAGATCGGGTCGAGCAGACCTTTCATAGCCGCTTCAATCTCTTCAATAGCGTTATAGATGACGGTGTATAGACGGACATCCACCTTCTGCTCATCGGCCATAGATTTAGCTGCAGGCTCAGGTCGAACATTAAATCCGATTATTATTGCATTCGACGCATAGGCTAAATTCACATCAGATTCATTAATCGAACCAACGGCAATGTGAATGATCTTAACGCGTGCTCCTTCGACATCAATTTTCTCTAATGAGCCTCTCAATGCTTCAACAGAACCCTGAACATCACCTTTGATAATAACAGTGAGGTCTTTTAATTCACCATCTTTAATATGCTGATACATATCTTCAAGGGATACACGTGTATTCGCACTCATGGAGGATTGGCGAGCTGTATCCGACCTGCGTTCAGCAATCGCTCTAGCTTTACGCTCATCTTCGAAAACGATGAATGGATCACCCGCTAAAGGAACCTCAGTTAAACCGGTAATCTCAACAGGTGTAGATGGTGGAGCTTCCTTCACTCTACGGCCTTTGTCATTAATCATTGTACGAACACGCCCGAAGTGGACACCAGCTACGAAAGCATCACCAACACGAATAGTACCATTCTGAATAAGTACTCGGGCAACAGGACCCTTACCCTTGTCTAATTCTGCCTCTAATACAGTACCTCTAGCCCGCTTATTGACGTTAGCCTTAAATTCACGGACTTCGGCAACAAGTAAGATCATCTCTAGCAAGTCGTCTAACCCTACACGATTCTTAGCTGAGACATTAGCAAAGATCGTGTCTCCACCCCACTCTTCAGGGATTAAGCCATGCTGGTTAAGCTCTTGCTTAACACGGTCTGGATCAGCGCCAGGCTTGTCGATTTTATTAACTGCAACAATAATTGGCACATTAGCCGCTTTAGCATGATTAATCGCTTCAACTGTTTGTGGCATTACACCATCATCTGCAGCAACTACAAGAATAGTGATATCCGTAACCTGAGCACCCCTGGCACGCATAGAGGTAAAGGCTTCGTGACCGGGTGTATCTAAGAATGTAATTTTCTTATTGTTAACCTCAACTTGATAGGCACCGATATGCTGTGTAATACCGCCAGCCTCACCGAGTGTCACGTTGGTATGACGGATTGCATCAAGAAGCGTAGTTTTACCATGATCAACGTGTCCCATTATCGTAACAACTGGAGGACGTTCATTCAAATCATCATCGATATCTGATTCTTCGACTAATTCGAAATTATCTTCATCAACTGCGATCTTAATTTCGACTTCAATCTTATAATCCGAAGCAATAAGTTGAATCGTATCTAAATCCAGCTCCTGGTTAATTGTAGACATTACACCAAGGAATAGAAGCTTCTTAATAACTTCAGAAGCATCCTTATGCAGGATCTTGGCGAATTCACCTACAGTCATTGGTCCACGAACAATGATCTTCTTTGGTGTATTATCTACTTTTTCTTTAATAGGTCCTGTGTTACGTCTATTATTCTTTCCTTTATTCCTGTAATTACCCGAACGACCGCTATTTCTATTATCTTCAAATCGCTTATCAACCGGGGCTGTTCTCTTGGAAG
>DFXU01000033.1 GCA_002383285.1 Caryophanales bacterium UBA4100 | reverse complement strand
TATTCACTAGGAGTTAGATTTGTTATTCTTTTGAATATTTTGATAAAATAATTGTCATTCACAAAACCAACCTTGCCTCCAATAACGTTGATCGAGAAATCAGATTGAATGAGATATTGCTGTGCATGCTTAATTCGAACGGTATGAAGATAATGAATTAAATTGTGTCCGATCTTCTTCTTGAATAAACCACTCAGATAACTTTCCCCGATTGATGCGTATTCCGCCATCTGTTTAACCGTAATATCCTTACTATAATGCTGATTAATATATTGAAGGATTTTATTGATTTCAGGATGATCTGATTCTAGCACCTCTACTTTCGTAGACAGTGCACGTTCTAATTCGTTCAAAACCCACATCTTTAATGTCTCATGATCGACCACATCTTCAAGTTGATCAGGATGTGCTACACTCCGATTTATAATACGCAGACAATTAGAGACCATTCTTGAAGCGGAATTCTTGACGATAGGCATGGGGACTTTATTGGACTGCATGTCCATCCATATGATATCAATAGCTTCCTTACAAGCAGATACATCTTCTAATTCAAAAGCCTGCATCATCCTCTTCTCCACTCCCCAGGACAATACATCTCCTTCCCCCCCTGACACAACAAACTGCTTCGTCTCGGATAGCTGTGATTGTAAGGAGCGACCATACCAATAGCTATCGAGCCCCCTTAAAGCCTCCCTCCAGGTTGCCAATACTAAGCCTGATGGTTTATTAAGTATGGCCGATATTGGGAACTCATTCGTATGATAGGTTGTTAATTCAGGAATCTTGAAGGATGTGTATATAAACAATGAGGTTTGCCCCATCCTCTGATAGGCATGCATCGTATACTCTTTAGAATTCCATCGCCAGCCATCTAATAATTGTCTAGGATTGAAGGATTTCTTGCCATGTAGAACAGCGAAGACGGAGAGATGATTATGGTATACATTGATGCTTTTCTCTATAAATTCAGCTACCTCAGGGTGATTAATGTCCTCGTATACATAGTTCCACAACGATTCGTAACTATTCTTTGTTAAAGCGGCACCTGCGATGGAATTCGAAGATAATTCACGGGACGCCTTTACTAAGGTGTCCCTTAAGGTTTGCACACTCATAGAAAGCTTCAGAATGTAATTTGAAGCCCCATATTCCATAGCTTGTCTTACATAATCGAACTCATCCATACATGTGAGCATAATAAACCGACACTCATATCCTTTATCTCTTGCTTGCTTTAGAAGCTCGATTCCATCTAATATCGGCATGTCGATGTCCGTAAGTACTAAATCAGGAATAAGCTGCTCAATTAACGCTAAGGCATCCTGCCCATTACCAGCCTCACCTACCACCTCGAAGCCTAGGTCCTCCCAACGAATAATTTCTCGAATTGACTCTCTCACGAATACTTCGTCCTCAACAATGATTACCTTCCACATCTGTCTGACCCTCCTCTATATATGGTGTTGAGATTAGAAGGGGAATCTTAAATCTCACGCTTGTTCCGCTCTCATTCGATTCAATGTCGAAGGTAGAGCTATCCTTGAACAATAATTTAAGACGCTCTTGAATATTGTTTAACCCTATTCCTTTTCGTTGACGTTTTCTATTATTCTTCATTGCCTCCTGTATGCCAACACCATTATCAATGACTTCAATAAACAAGTATTGGTCAGCCGAGTGGATACGTAAATGAATAAACCCCGCTTGCTTCTGACCATTCAATCCATGTATATAAGCATTCTCGAAGAGTGGTTCTATGCTAAGCTTTGGAATGAGGGCAAATTCAAGTCCCTCCTCAATTTCATATATAATTTCAACATTTCTATCATCCTTATAGCGTTGAATGACAATATAGGCTTCAACTAGCTCAAATTCTTCTTGTAAGAAAATCAAATCCTTCTCAGAGTTTAAACTTGTCTCTAATAATTTACCTAATGAAATACTGATCTCAGATATCTCTGGAACCTCCTTCCTCAGTGCGAGCCACTTAATAATATTCAAGGTATTTAATAAAAAGTGAGGATTCATCTGGGACAATAGCATCTGAAACCGTACCGCTTCCTTCTGCCTTTCTTCAGCCTTCAGCTTCTGGATGAGCACCTGCATATCGTCTAGCATTTGATTGTAGGTTCTAGTTAACACAAGAATTTCTCCTGTATATTTATCCTCAGAGAGCTTGCCTTTGAAATTATTATCTACAACTGCTCTCATCTTCTTCTGAAGCTGATAGAGAGGAAGAGTCATTTTCTGAGATATGACGAAGGTAATTAGGATGAATGTCGCTGTAAACAATAGGTAGGTAGTGAAGTATTGCTTCTTCAAGCTATTCATTTCATTAAAAAGCACATCCATCGGAACACTATTAACTAGAAACCAGTCTAGTGATGGAATGTAAATATAATTAACCATCACCTTCGATTCACTGTCTACGAAGTTACCTGTACCATTAGTCTTTATAATTTCCTTAACCGAAAAAGCTGATAATATAGAATTCTTACTGGATTGAGCTACAATTTCGCTGCTATGATTAATAATGAAATAATCTTGGTGATCAGGTGCACTTCGAGTCATATTCGTAAACCAATACGAATAATCGATGCTGACTCTTGCTACACCATAGGTTTGATAATTGGCATCCTTTAATGGGGAATAGAGTGATAATAGGTAAGGGCTTTGCGAGATATCTCTAGCTACATAGTTTTCATCATCCGTGACCCAATAATACGGCTTATCGCTAGCTAATAAATTCTTGAAGTGTTCCTCGGCGAGTATATGACTATAATTAAGAGGAGTGTTGGGTAGATAAGATGTGTACACATTCCCTATAAGATCAAGAATGGTATAATAAACGAATGGCGTATACATAAAGAAGCTATTATTAATACTCTTAAACCGATTCTCAATCTCCTTCTTATTGATAAACTTGTCTTGCTTCTCAGGGGAAGTAAGTATCTCGGAAATCATAGTGTCTTGTCCTAGCAATACATAGGTTTTGAAAGCAATGCTTATAACATCCTCTAATGTCCGATTCATAATTTCTAATTGCTCATGACTCTGTTCGCTGATCTTTTCTTGCATTAGACCTTCTACCTTCTGATAATTGTAGATGTTCAACAAACTGAAGGGTAATAGGATGAGCAGGAAGAATGCAGTGAATAATCGATATTTCAGTGTCTTAGGGAATATCGCATCTAGTAAACCTCTCATGGTTAGCCCCCAAATTATTATTCAATTCCAACGAGTTTGGTCGTTAATTAAGCATAATCGAATTCCGAGTATAATCAAATGGGAAATTTCCATGACTAACGAATACACTTCCTCAGCCTAAATGTTACACAAAAGCTCAAACAATGAACATGAACGAAACTGTAGAATGGATAGAACAAATCTATGTTTTTGAAAATCGTATGCGTCTATTAATCTGATCTCCAGCCGATATATACCCTCCTCTTCATCCCATCCTCTCCTACCTTGAACTGCACCTCTCCATGTAAGTCCGTCCTCAGACTCGACACGCCATGTCGAGCTAATCTATCGATAACCACTGGACTTGGGTGTCTATATATATTTCGTTCGCCCACAGAGATTACAGCAGACCTTGGCTGCCACAGGCCCAACCAGGCTTCCGTAGTTGAGCTCTTACTTCCGTGGTGAGCTATTTTCAAGACATCTATAGGTACTATTTTGTTATTGTTGCCACCATTACCACCCTTCAATTCCACAAGCTTAGCCAATACCTCATACTCCGATGAAGCATCCATGTCCCCAGTGAACAGGAAGGTAGAATCATGCATGCTTAACGTGAATACTACGGAGCTCCCATTCTGATCTTCAACTATCGGAACACTCTCTGACGTGCCAGCTACAGCAGTGGGATAGAGAAAATTCAGCTGTGTATGCTTATCTATTATGATCTGCTTGCCCTCACTTACGGGATAAAGCGGGATATCCCGCTCCATAGCAGCAACAAACAGCTTCTCTGTATAGACATTCGCCCGGAATGTTCCATTGAATAATATTCGTTTCACTGGAATTTCCTCGATTACTGCCTGTAATCCACCAATATGATCCATGTCCGCGTGGGTCATTATTAGGTAATCAATTTGAGTGATGCCTCTCTTCTTTAGTAATGGCACTACTAGATCCTCACCTATCTCAAAGGGGTCTCGGCGGATCCGCCACTCATCACCCGCCTTCAAGAAATTGAGAGTCCCTCCCCCGTCCACAAGAATCACCTGATTATCAGGTGTGCGAATGAGACTTGAATCCCCTTGACCCACATCAAGGAATGAGACCGTTGATATCCCATCCCGACTTAGTAATCCATAGCCCAATAAGAGCCAGACCATGCCGATGACCGAGCATATGAGGAGAATTCTTTTTGCGGATCGTACTAATCTTGGGAATAAAATCTCGTCTACATCTTTAATAACACCAGCACACCAGAACATACTGAATAACACAATCATGTAAACTGTGACCCAAGAAAGCGCAGGAGTAGCCCAGATTAACCTGCCAACCGACAACGAATCCAATTGATCCATAAACCAGAAGCACACTTGATTGAGCATAGCAACAAGCTGTGCTAACCAAGAAGCCACAGGTGGCATCATATAGTGAATAATTAATGAGATATAACCGAGTGGAAGTACGATTAGACTGAATACAGGAACGAGTAATAAATTCGCAAAACCTGACAATAGTGAGAATTGATTAAAGTAATAGATTGTAAGTGGAAAGGAAACCAACTGAGCAACAAGCGTGACTGCGATTGCTCCATTCAACCATGCAGGTCCGAGATTTATCCATCTTACAAGCACCGGTGTACCCATAATCAAACCAGCTGTCACAGCAAAAGAAAGCTGATAGCTCACATCATAAATATAATAGGGATTCCAAAGCGTCATCAGGATCGCTGTAACAGAGACAATGTTCAGTCCATCCTTCAGCCAACGCTTACGTGCAGCGTACAGGGCAATAAGAGCCATAATCCCAGCCCGCATAACAGACGGTGATCCTCCCGAGAGAAGCACATACATGGGTATCAGAAGCATCGCAGAGCTGATATTCGTTTCCCGAGTTACCCTCAATAAGCGCAGCAATCCCATCCAGCCGCCTACAACAATCGCCACATGAAGCCCAGAGATAGCGATAATATGTGTTAGCCCCAGACGGGAAAATAAACTGAAGGTTGTCTCATCCATGTCATCCTTCAACCCAATTAATAGGCTACTCATAAATCCCGATTGATTGTCCGGATATAGCTTCGATATACGCTCAGCCATATTTGCACGAATTCGATCTACCCAGCCCATGATTTGAGATCGATTCCAACCCTTATCGTCCGTGATTTCCGATGTTCCCAAACCCTTCACAAGTAACATACGATGAATTCGCTGATGATATAAGTATTGTCGGTAGTCAAATTGACCATAGTTTCGCGCTGAAGGAGGCAAGGTTAACTCTCCAGTAATCGTAGCTAAGTCTCCCCTCCGCCATAGAAGGACAGTAGCTTGTTCTTCTATGGATGCAAGCTTTATGGAAACGGCTACTTTCTCATGCTCCTCTGAAGCTAGAATAGTAAATCGCGCACGATCTCCATCTACCTCAACAGGACTAGCAATCGTACCGCTTAGCGTATAGTCTGGAGTTTGTTCAGGTAAATTAGATTTATTATGTCCCTGTGTCCATGTTCCGTACGCTGCTGCTATACCGAATAGTAAAATCGCCATGATTATGATCTGTATGCGGTTCGTATGTAATAAGTACCCTATTAGAATGAATCCACCACTGCACAGTAACAAGGTTATACTATGCCATTCCCACCCATGTAAGGATACTGTTAATCCTGCTAACCAGCTTATTGCGTAAATGAGTGCCTTGCGATTCATATAAGAAAAGAACCCCCTATCCCAAATCGGAAAAAGAGGTTCTTCCTCATAATTACGTATGTTGAATGTCACATATTTAATTAGTAACGACTTCTACTAGTCCTGGCGGTGGTTCATAAGCTTCAAGTCTACGGAATGCATAACAACGTTGATTCATCAACCCCATTACCTTCTCATTATCCTTGGGGTAGGGCCTATGATAAACAATTTCCTTAATTCCACTATTGGCTAGCATATTCGCACACGTCCAGCATGGTTGATCAGTCACATAAACGGTAGACCCATCACGATCCTTACGATCCGTGAATAGCAGTAAATTCTGTTCAGCATGGATGGTACGTATACATCGTTGCTTCTTAACCAGTTGTTCAACACCATCTACAATTGCCTGCTCGAACTCCTCGGTAATCATACAACCAGCTTCTTCACAATCCGGTACGCCCATCGGCGCTCCATTATATGCCGTACCTAGCAGCTTCTTCCCCTGCACAAGCACAGCACCAACACGTCGACGCGGACATTGTGAGCGAGTAGCGGCCATATATGCAATATCCATGAAGTAAGTATCCCAGTCCTTACGATTACCCCTGACCATCCATTGACCCTCCCACGACGAATATGATACTTACGTATTAAAGCTGACTAGCCTTAATAGCTTGATCAAGATCCTGGATAATATCCTTTACATTCTCAGTACCAATGGAAAGACGTACCATATTCGTTGATACTCCAGCCGATGTCATCTGTTCCTCCGACAGCTGAGCGTGTGTTGTACTCGCAGGATGAATGATCAGTGACTTGGAATCCCCAACATTCGCTACATGAGAGAATAGCTTAACTGCATCAATGACCTTAATTCCTGCTTCTACGCCACCTTTAATTCCAAAAGTGAGAATAGCGCCTTGTCCGTTGGGCAAATATTTCTGCGCAAGCTTATACGAGGGATGATTGGATAAGCCCGGATAACTAACCCACTCTACTGCTTCTTGCTCACTTAACCAATTTGCAACCTTCAACGCATTCTCGCTATGTCGCTCCATACGAAGATGAAGTGTCTCCACACCTTGAAGCAGCAGGAATGTATTGAATGGTGAAATCGCAGCTCCCATATCACGAAGAAGCTGAACTCGCATCTTGATAATATAAGCAACCGGACCAACTGCATCCGTATATACAACACCATTGTAGCTTGGATCTGCTTCAGTCAAGCCAGGGAACTTACCACTTGCCTTCCAGTCAAATTTACCCCCATCGACAACGACTCCTCCGATAGATGTACCGTGACCACCAATGAACTTCGTGGCGGAGTGTACAACGATATCTGCACCGAATTCCAATGGACGAAGTAAAATTGGACTTGGGAATGTATTATCAACAATTAAGGGAATTCCATTCTCATGTGCGATGCTTGCGACCGCCTCGATGTCCAATACATCGCCTTTAGGGTTTCCTATTGTCTCAGCATAAAGCGCCTTCGTCTTGGAAGTAATAGCAGCTCTGAAGTTCTCAGGATTGCTCGGATCTACAAACTTAACGGTGATTCCAAGCTTAGGGAATGTTATTGCGAACAAATTATATGTACCACCATACAAGCTAGAAGCCGCTACAATTTCATCCCCAGCACCTGCTATGTTCAATATTGAGAATGTGATTGCAGCTTGTCCACTTGATACAGCAAGGGCAGCAGCGCCACCTTCAAGTGCCGCAATACGTTGCTCGAATACATCTGAGGTTGGATTCATGATTCGTGTATAGATATTGCCGAATTCCTTAAGTGCGAATAAATTAGAGGCATGCTCTGCATCGCGGAATCCGTAAGATGTTGTTTGGTAGATCGGTACTGCACGAGACAGCGTTACTGGATCAATTTGTTGACCTGCATGTACCGCAAGCGTCTCTAATGATAATTGGTGTTCTTTTGTCATGTTAGTCCTCCTAAAAATTTTTGTGTAACATAAACTTCGAAAGTTTAAACTAAGTTTTTGTAAACGATT
>DFXU01000068.1 GCA_002383285.1 Caryophanales bacterium UBA4100 | reverse complement strand
AGTAGGTATAAAGGGGTGAATGGACTTGAATTGGATGGGCAACTTGCAGCACTTTGGACGAGCTTTAATGCTTCCTATGATTGCTCTCCCAGCTGCATCGATATTCCTAAGCTTGGCTAATCTTCCTTGGGATGCATTAGGCTTTGCTGGATTTGATGAAGTGTTGCGATTAGGCGGAGACACCATATTCACATACTTGCCGATCATCTTTGCCATTGGTGTCGCTCTCGGTTTAACTGAGAATGCTGGAATGGCAGGAATGTCGTCCTTGCTAGCTTATTTTCTATGTACACAGGTCACCCAAAGTTATCTTGGTGATGGCTTCCAAATCAATATTACTGGAGGTATCTTAATAGGCATAGCATCGGCTTGGTCATATCATCGATTTAAAGCGATTGAATTTCCTGAGTATATCCAGTTCTTCGGTGGTTCTAGGTTCGTTCCTTTATTCATGAGCTTTGCATCGCTGGTATTCTCGTACCTATTCATTCATGTGGGTCCTTGGATAAGTCGTAGTTTGACTACGCTCTCAACACTATTACTTGATATGGGTGGTTTTGGAGTTTTCCTGTATGGTATGGTTCATAGATTGCTCGTGCCTTCTGGTCTTCATCATATTCTTAATAATGTATTCTGGTTTCAGGTTGGAGAATTTGAGAGGGCAGACGGAGTAATTGTACATGGCGACTTACCTCGCTTCTTCGCAGGAGATCCTGCTGCTGGAATTTATATGGCCGGC
This sequence comes from Caryophanales bacterium UBA4100, assembly GCA_002383285.1. Lineage (GTDB taxonomy): Bacteria > Bacillota > Bacilli > Paenibacillales > UBA4045 > UBA4045. The sequence continues at coordinate 3,580 of DFXU01000068.1, read as the reverse complement.
TTATATCCGACTATGATGTTTGCATTACCTGCTATTGCTTTCGCAATCATTCATGAAGCACGTGAAGATTTGCAGCCGAAGGTGAAGGTTACGTTCTTCACAGCTGCACTTGCTTGTTTTTTCACTGGTGTAACAGAACCTATTGAATTTGCTTTCTTATTCGTAGCACCAGTCTTATTTATTATCCATGCTGCACTATCAGGTTTATCGATGCTTATCGTATATTTGCTAGACATTCATCATGGGTTCTCTTTCTCAGCAGGAGCTATCGACTTCATGATTAATTTACACCTGTCCAGTAATGGATGGCTGATCATACCGATTGGGCTTGTGTATGGGTTTGTTTACTATGTGGTTTTCCGTTGGGCTATTCGAAAATTCGACTTGGCTACACCCGGAAGAGAAGATGGATCACCTCTCGATGAAGGGGCGGGCGATATTCCTTATAGATCTCCACTCATTCTTGAAGCATTAGGTGGCAAACATAATGTTGTTAAGATGGAGGCCTGTATAACTCGGCTTAGATTGGATCTCCGTAATGACAAGAAGATGGATACCGTTGCTCTGAAGCATCTGGGTGCTGTAGGTGTTATTCGACTTGGAGGAGGTCACGTGCAAGTTGTATTCGGGACATTATCTGAGTTAATACGTGAAGAGATGATGAAGCTTATTCGTAAGGATTTACAAACGTTGCTATTCCACGCACCTATGCAAGGACTTATGATACCACTTAAAGATGTACCTGATCCGATCTTCTCAGGAAGGATGGTTGGAGATGGGGTTGCGTTCCTTCCTGACCGAGGGGAGGTTGCATCCCCAGTATCAGGTGTTGTTGTACATATATACCCAACGAAGCATGCAATTGGATTACGCACTAAAGAAGGAGTGGAACTTCTGCTTCATATCGGAATAGATACCTCACATCTTCAGGGCAAATGGTTTGAGTGTCTAGTTAACGAAGGGGATCAGGTGGAGCCTGGTCAGTTACTCCTTCGCTTTAATCTGAAGAAGGTGAAGCAGCATAGCAAATCACTTGCAACTCCAATGGTTATTACGAATTCAGAGATTGTGAAGTCATGGAGCTTCGCACCGTTCAAAGCGGTAAAGCTAGGTCAAGCATCTGTGATGTCAGTCGTATTGAAGGAGAAGGTGAAGGTGAAGTCTAATGAATAAACAACAACAAACTGTTAAGGGCATAGGTGCTTCACCTGGAATTGCAATTGGTCGTTCCTTCGTTCTTCCAAGCTGGGAATGGGATGTACCCGATAAAGATATTGATGTAACTCAGCTTGCAAGTGAGTTCGAACGTCTATATCAAGGTATAAACCAATCTAAGCATGAGATAGAAGGTATGAAGCGAGAGATGACCACCGTTGTTGGTGAAGAAACCTCGGCTATCTTCGATGCACATCTGGCCATACTAGATGACCCTGAGTTTATGAAGGAAGTTCAAGGAATCATTCAACGTCAATATAAGGCAGCAGAAGTTGCTGTGAAGGAGGTCATCGATCACTTTACATCGATGTTCGATTTAATTGAAGATGAATATATGAAGGAACGACGTACGGATATAAAGGATGTGGGCAATCGACTTCTCCAGCATCTATTAGGTGCACCCGATGTCAAATTACCTCAGGATAACCAACCGTTTATTCTTGTTGCTAAGGAGCTATCTCCGTCGCAGCTCGCTCATCTAAATCCTGAGCTTGTACTTGGTATCGTAACGTTGGTTGGAGGAAAGAACTCTCACGCTGCGATCATGGCTCGCTCTATGGGAATTCCATTCGTTATAAGCCTGGAGGACAATCTACTCGCTCCTATCCTGACAGGACATCAGCTCATCGTTGATGGTGATCGTGGTTTGGTCTATATTGAGCCTACAATTTCTGTGCAAGATGAATATCGAGAAAGACAGCATCAATTTTGTGTGAACCGTTTGAAATTACTCGAGCAAGCGCAAACTCCTTCAATAACGAAGGATGGACTTACGGTTAAGTTAAACGCTAATATCAATTCTGAGAAGGAATTAGAGCTAGCTTTGAGGAATGGTGCTGAGGGTGTCGGGTTATTCCGTACTGAGTTTCTCTATATGGATCGCAATTCATTTCCTGATGAGGACTATCAATTTTCGGTATATCGTAATGTAGCAGAGATGATGGGAGAACGACCTATTGTAATTCGTACGTTGGATGTCGGTGGAGATAAGCATCTAGACTACTTTACATTCCCAGAGGAGGATAATCCATTCTTGGGTTATCGAGCTATTCGCTTCTCCTTAGATCGCCATGATATATTCAGAACTCAGCTCAAAGCTATTCTGAGAGCTAGCGAGTATGGTAATATTAAGATTATGTATCCGATGATTTCATCCTTGGAAGAGCTGCATGAAGCTAATTTCTTATTACAAGAAGCTAAGAACGAGCTTCGTAGAGAAGGAATAACCTTCAGGGATGATATACAGGTAGGTATCATGATTGAAGTGCCGGCTGCAGTTATGATTGCTGATTGGTTAGCACAAGAGGTTGATTTTTTCAGTATAGGTACGAACGATCTTATTCAGTATGTGCTGGCAGTCGATCGAATGAACGATAATATTGCGTACTTGTATGATCCTTTTCATCCTGCAATTATTCGTATGCTTCAGTTGACAATTCACGCAGCAGAACGTAATGGAATCCCTGTTAGTGTATGTGGTGAAATTGCTGGAGATCCTGAAGCCTTACCTCTGCTGTTGGGGTTAGGAGTACGAGACTTAAGTATGTCTGCATATGCAGTTCTAGATGTGAAGAATCGATTGCTAACTCTGAAGGCGTCCAAATGCCGCACCTTAATAAAGAAAGTATTAACTTGTAAGACTGGAGAAGAAATACGTATCTTAATGGATAAGAGTTACCATTAGGATTACTTTATTCCACGCTTCACGAATGAATAGGAGGATTATTATGAATTTACAGGGTAAACAGATATTAGCTTTCACAGATGATGATTTTGAAGATTTGGAGATGTGGTACCCTATTCTACGTCTTAAAGAAGCGGGTGCCAAGGTTGTTATTGCCGGCTTGAAGGCCGACACTACTTATGTGGGCAAATATGGCGTGCCCTTGGTCTCAGATGTTTCTTTCAACGATGTGAATGCTGACGATTATGCTGGTTTATATGTCCCAGGTGGTTGGGCACCTGACAAATTAAGAAGGTATGAATCCGTATTGCAATTAACTCGCCGCTTCCATGAAACGAACAAGCCGATTGCCCACATCTGTCACGCAGGCTGGGTGCTGGCCTCTGCGAGAATATGTGAAGGATACACGATGACATCCACACCAGGAATTAAGGATGATTTAGTTAATGCGGGTGCGATTTGGGTTGATGAAGAGGTAGTTGTTGATCGGAATATCGTCTCAGGGAGACGTCCTCCTGATCTCCCAGCTTTTACACATGCATTTGTAAAGCTATTGGCTGAACAAGCTTGAGTATCACTAAATGGTATCGGTGGTTACCAGCTTTGATATGGATGACAGTCATTTTCTATTTATCACATCAGACGGGGAGCGATCTAAATTCCTATCTGCCCTGGGTTCAG
>DFXU01000001.1 GCA_002383285.1 Caryophanales bacterium UBA4100 | reverse complement strand
GAACCCGCAACAGAGTGAACAGGCTCCTTGCCCTTCTCATCATACGCGATACATAGATAAACATTCTTCGCATACTCGTTGTTAGAGAAGCCATCAATCATAGAAAGCTTCAAGGTTACGGGAGACGCTACGACAATTTCTCGACCGAGGTTGTCGAGAGCAACACCCATCTCTACAGAAATCGATTTATCATCAATAGCTACTACCTGAAGCCCGCTAACAACACCGCTGCCATACAGCAACCTGTTTAGTAAACGTCTTTTGTCATTAAAGTACTTCTGCTCTGTCTCAAAGTCACGAACAGTGAGTAGCTTTCCGTAGAAATAATTATTCCTCTCATAAGGATAATAACGTGTGTGTTTCATATAAAATCCCCTCTCTTCGTAAACGATTTCTGATCTTGCCTTCATTCAATCTCTGAATCTAATCCTAATCTTGTGTGTGTATCTAAACGGTTATCCATATCCACATCAATCAGAGTCGAATTATTCGGCATGGAGGATGAATTGTCTAAACGTAACAAAGTTGGTTCAGACAGATAAGTATTAATGCCTAAGTATGTATGCATATCCATGTACAACCATGGTTGTAGCAAAATTAACTTCGCCTCTGTAAAAGCTGGCTTCTGTTCATTAATTAATCGTTCTACAATTGAGCGTTGCTTCTCGTCCACAATATGATCTGCTTTCATTAGCACACAGAATGTATATGGATTCATCGAGTATAGCTCATTCACAATCGTACTAAAGTCACTATTGCTGCGTATTTGGTGTAATTGAAAGTATTCGATAATCAAGGGTCGTTCTCCTACATAAATCTCTATCATTGTTTCAATTCCGCTGCGAGTCCCCCTCTTTCGATATAATTCGGGAGCGGCTGCAATTAACTTCCTTAGCTGCTCATCTGTCCAATGATCATCCGCAGCAATTCCCACCCAGCTTGCTAACCACTTCAGATAATCTCCAGAAACGGATTCAGGGTCGAGGTACTTCGCAATTCCTGCAATCTGATGATCCATGTCTTCGAAGAAGGTAGCGAATAAAGCTAGAAAACGTTCTAGAAATCCAGTTTCCTTATCTTCCTCTGCATAGATGGCTGGTAAGTAAGATAATAATGTCATGCGTGGATAATATACTCGAAGTGTAGACAGCTTCGGAGAGTGTCCTTCGCTGCCAGTAAACTCAATTTTTAACCATAGGTATCGACCTGTTGCGTGGAATAATAAAGCATCCTTTGGGTTAATCATTGGAATTGGCTCTAGTGACTGCCAGTGGCTTAATTTCTGTTCAATAGGTATATTCGGATCTAGTAGAATCTCATCTCTTGTTACAAGCTTCCCATTCCATTGCATATGCTGATGGTCAGAAGCATAATAGGAAATGCGAATTTGTGTACTCTCGGGAATATGTGCAGCTAATTCTAGCTTATGCCATATCGTTTCTGATTCCTTACAATCCAACGCTGTGCTCAAGAATATACCTTCAAGTAAGCCAGTCCCTACCATCTCCTGCGTCTTCGGCTCAGATGCGAGGATCGTGATCGTATGCTCCTCCTTCTCGAATACAGCCATTCTATTCTTCGGATCAATCATGATCTTCTGTACCTTGCCTCTAAAGGCAGGGATATGATTCATCCAAACGCCATCTTGGCCTATTCGCTGGATAAATCGATTATCCTCTCCGTGCCGTTCAAGCTCTCTCCCACTACCAATATAAAGCTGATCTCTAGTATCCATTGCCAAACCATGAATAGGTTCAGCTGTATTGATTTCAAATTGGGCTAACAGAATACTATCAGTGGAAAGATGCAGAACATGCTTAGTCTCTGTATGTAATAAGAATAAATGACCATCCATCGAAGTTGTCATCTGCCATTGTAATGCGATGTGACTCGGATCTGTATAGTCTGTCTGTAATTGATCATGCAAGAAGAATCCAGCAATTATACCCGTATGATGAATCTTCAATACAACGAGATGTTGATTGGTATCCTCGCATATGGCAAGAACATATACATATTCTCTTGAATCGGAAATAATAGAACATGGAATGATAGGCATATTACTCCAAGCATTCAAGCTCCACAATGCCTGTGCATTCACTATCGAATACCCAGCAATCGCATGATGACCATTCGAATCAGCGAAGACAAGAACATCAGAAACGGAAGCAATAACCGCTTTATTCGTGAATAATTCGTGCCTACTGCGGAATAACAGCTCTACATGCTTATTCACGCTATCATAATGCCAAACATTCGTATCATGATCTAGCAAGAATACCTTGCCATTGCTGCCTATTGCACAGTCTTGAACCGATGAATCAGGTATAATCTCCTTCAGATTTAGAACAGCTCGCACTCCATACTTGAAGGTTTGCTTAAGCTGAATACCATCATCCCCTGCATCTAGGTTATGCAGAACACCCTTCGACCAATCTGACGGTTTATTTAAAGAGAAGTATTGGAATTCACTCATTCTATCACCTCCTAAACGTTATTGATCTAAATATGTATATGTGTGTGTTTATATCTCTGCTCTACTTATACATTCAATCACATGCTCTCCTGAGTAAACTAATCCGTGCGGAGGAAGGGAAATATCACCATTCTTATCCTTCTGAATCCCGACACCATCAGCTTCAAGCCACAAATCCTGAATATATGCAATCCCCTTCACTTGATTGATTAAGCCATATATATCACCTTTATAAACTGGTCTACCGAACACCCAGCCATGACCCGTTTCGTGGTCCAACGGCTGTAATAATCGTTTCAACGCGTCAACTATACGTGGAGAATCCTTCTTGAAGTGTGGTTCAACAATAATTACCGCATGGACAGTAATCTGAATATATTCAGGCGCTATAACATCCAGCTCTGTAGTAATTAATCGATACTGGTCCAAATGCTGTTTCACATTCGATAGAAAGCGCGGACCAGGAATAGGAATTTCTGCCTCACTGTATGGCACTACTACAACTGTTGTCTGAGCAGGGATCGTCTTCCTAGGATAATCCTCCATTCCTGGTTTGAACAAAGTAAGCGTCTTTACACGAGCCACCCTTAAGCCTGGGGTCAGCTTGGCTAGACGA
>DFXU01000063.1 GCA_002383285.1 Caryophanales bacterium UBA4100 | reverse complement strand
ATATCCCATTAGTAATGTTGATAAGGTCTGAATGTCACAGGATAATCGAGTAATATCATTGTTGTTAACATCTAATTCGGAACGTCTAATTCTTGCAGACCCATCATCATGAACGGTCAAGTCCCATAAGCCATCATTCCATTGGGCATACTGGTCCATAATGTGAATATGCAGGTGAAGTGCTTTACTATCAGACCAACATGCTTTGCGATCTGTGGAGACTAAGAATGAATACTGCTCGATTAACTTCTCAACATCAACAATTCTCGCCATAAAGTAGGGCTCGATTTCTTGTTTAATCCTTGGATTATCTAATAAGAACGGAAGTGCATAGTCTGTTGGAGCGAATAGAACTACCTGCTTAATCATAGAATCATGATTAGCAATGTAGCGCCACAATCCTAATTTGGCTTCATGATTAAGTGTAATTAACTCATGTATGAATAGCTCATTATTCTTCACCTGGTAATGAATATAACCTTGCGCCTCACCGTACTGATCTCTGTAGATGGATACTTGCCCCTCTTTGCGATCTAACAGCTCCTCACTCCATTCCTTACTGCGGTTCAGCATACCATTAAACATCGAAGCATACTGCTCATAGATAGGTGATATTAGCTCTACATTATTACCCACTCTTATGACCTTACCAGGTATTCTCTCTGGATCAATTCGGGGTAGAAGTGCGGTTTCCAATGTATACTTTATACGATCTGTATAGGTTTCCCAGCCATATCTTCGATAGAAGGCGAAGGAGAACGGTGTCAAGAAGGAGATAGCCTGACCCGCTTCGCGCATGACTGATAGTGAGCGAATAAGTAAGGAGGCCACAATCCCCCCGCGACGATATTCAGGCCAAGAAGCAACAGCAGCAATACCTCCCATCTCAACAATTCTGCCTTGCAAATATGTGCGTAAGGGTCTTACCCGAACCTTTGCAACAAGCTGCTCACCATCAAACCCACCCCACACCTCATCTGGAACTTCTCCACTTACCGCTTTCTCCCAATCGTCTTTCGGTATTGTATATTGGAATGCGAATGAAGAAAGCTGCAAGCTCATTTCAATTTCTTCTTTTTTTAGCTGCCTGATTTGTACCTTTTGCGTTTCCATTCCCAATCTGATCAACCCCTAAATTTTTTTTGTGAAAAATAAGTCGTTGTCCCTATATGATCCTAATATGCTCCAAATATCATCCAAATTCTTCGTAGGATCAATGATTCAACAACAACCTATTACTCAACTCCTATATCATATTATCACATTGGCAAGTCTTTCTACCTATAAGAAAATTATAGTCTACGCACCCTGCTAAACTGGTAATAATTACAGTCTATTCCTTCACAAGGACTATGCTATGATCAATATATTAATGGTTGAAAAAGGGAGAAAGGAGAGCAGCCAGGGTTCTATTAAGACGACATCAATGGAGGTCACAGCTATGACAAAAAAACGATTAATCCTTGTACTCACTCTAGTATTATTCCTGTCTATCGCACCTTCGCAAATACAAGCACTCCAATCCTATTCCGACACGAGCATAGAAATTATACAGACCGTTAGTTTTCGCGAAGCTCCATCTACTTCAGGTACATTTATTCGATACTTAAGGAGTGGGGAAAAGCTCGAGATCATTAGTGCCCCCAACAGCTATTGGTATGAGGTCAGAGATTCATCTGGAAAGCTTGGCTTTGTATCCAGCTCGTCCAAGTACATAGCGCTTACTGTAATTCCTATATATTCCGAGGCTAATGGCGAGATAGTCAGCTCCGTATCCTTTCGAACTGGTCCCTCCACATCAAATCAGAGAATTCGTTATCTTTCAACCGGGGAGCAAATATGGGTTCTAGAGAAAGTTAATGAATATTGGTATAAAGCTGAGGATAAGAATCATATTATCGGATATCTTAGTACAAATCCCAAATACATAAAAACTACCTTCAATAGCTTGATTGATGATGAGGAAGCCGATGATGCTGGGCAAACGAATGCACAAGTTGTTAAATCCGTATCGTTTCGTAAAGGTCCTTCAACCTCATATGAGCGAATTCGTTATTTGCAAGCAGGAGAGCAGCTACAGATTATCGCAAAGCATAACAGCTACTGGTATGAAGCGAAAGATACGAATGGAACAATAGGTTATGTGAGTACGAGTACTTCTTACATCGTTTCTACATTCACAGAAGAAGCTAAGGTTTTGCCCGAGAATGCAGTTGAACTTATCATACAAGCTGGTATGAGCTACCTAGGTACTCCATATGAATATGGCTCAAGTCGATTCGATACGAATACCTTCGATTGCTCTGATTTCATCCGACAAAGCTTTCTAGATGGTATTGGCTTAAAGTTACCCAGCGACTCTAGGCAGCAAGGCGATTGGGTGAAGGAGATATATGGTGGACAAGCTATTACCGATTGGCAGCAGCTAAACCGCGGGGACTTGATGTTCTTCATGTCCTACAAAGGATCTGATGCAGCAGATTACTCAAACGTTAATAAATCGACAGAGGAAATAACTCATGTTGCTATATATCTGGGGAATGATCAGGTCCTTCACACCTATTCCGTTGAATCGGGCGGTGTGGTTGTAAGCAATATTCAAGGAACAAACTGGGAGTATAGATTTTTGTTCGGTGGTCAAGCTTTGCCTAAGTAAGAACAACAAGTTAGGGCAGGCTAGGAGAGATTTCTCTTCTAGCCTGTCTTTTTTTTTATAAATCCCTTGTACGACTATCGACAATTCTTATTCAAGAAGGTTCTTGCAGGTTGATCAACGTATTATAATAAATTGAACCTGATCCCCATGCTGCAGCCCTCGTCCACCTGCTGGTATAACAATTAAGCAGGTAGCATCTAACAAGGAAACCGTCACACTCGATTTATCAGGTCCGATGGGCTCGACCCAGACAGCGCCCTGCTCCATTCTATAAACTCCTCTTACATATCGAGGGTATGGGCTAGGTTTGGTAAAATCAGCTGCCAAGCTTGCAGTATTCATTCGTGATAATAATTGGCTGTCTCCTAACATACCCGCGATAACGGGTCGAACGAACAGCTCGAACCCAACAAAGCCTGCACTTGGATTGCCGGAGAGCGCGAAGAGTAGCTTCCCATTACGTACACCTACTGATGTTGGGCTTCCTGGCCTCATCGCTACCTTATTAAAGAGTAGTCTTCCGTCCCAGCTGTCAAACAGATCCACCATAATATCATAGTCGCCTACAGACACACCGCCTGTAGTAATGACCATATCATATTGATCTAAGGCAGATAGTACGGCTAGCTTTACATCCGTAGCATGATCACTTATTACATCCATGATAATCGGATGGCCGCCTGCTGCTGTCACTTGAGCAGCAATCATATAACTATTACTATTACGTATCTTCCCATTCTCTAGTGGTGAGCCAACCTCTAATAATTCTGAGCCTGTAGCGAAGATTGCTACGTTAGGGCGTTTATAGACGGGAACGTCCTCAAACCCGAACGTAGCCAATAATGCAGCAGAGCCTGCATGTATGCAGCTTCCACTATGAATGACTGTCGTTCCTTGACGAATCTCCTGTCCAACAGGGGTGATATTATCACCTGACTTCATTCTTTTCTTGACGTGAACATTTACGCTCATTGGTAATTCCGCACTATCCGTCATCTCAAGCATAATAACCGCGTCTGCCCCATCAGGAACAGCTGCTCCTGTCATTATTCTTGCAGCTGTGTTCTCCGTTACATTGAGCTTTGGAACACTTCCGCATGCGATGGTTTCAATAACATCTAGCTTAACAGGTGTATCGTGGCTAGCACTAAGTGTGTCAGCGGATCTTACAGCATAACCATCATAGCCTGAACGGCGGAAGTGCGGAACATCCTGTGGAGCGAGAACATGTCGAGAGAGATACCGCCCGAAGCTTTGATTCAGCTTAACAAGCTGCTCACCTGCCAGCTGGATGAATGGGGCAATCTTACTCTGTGCTTCTGCTACAGTTAATGTCTCCCTCTTAAACCTAGAAGGTGAGGTTGAATTAGGCAGCGCCTGTTCATATTCACTTGGTGTATTCATGTTCACTGTAAAATCATAAGGAATCTGATATTGCTGATAATACGCCGCGGTCACTTCTATACAAGCGATGGAGGACAAATAATCCATCATACTGAATCGTTGCTTCGCTATTACTTCCTCAGCGGCAGGTTTGCTTCTAGTGCGATAGATAGCATGTAGGGGATGCACCATTCCCTCCTCAATCGGGATGATCGCATCAGCATCTGATTGCTCTAGGGTTACTCTCATAACCATGGCCGCAGCGGAACTAATATAAGGCATATCACAGCCAACTAACCAGATGAATTCGTTATTACTCTTCGTCATAGCAGTTACTAACCCACCTAGAGGACCAAGTCCAGGATACATATCTGGGACAACCCGCGCCATCCCATTCACTACAGGCTCGAATAAAGCTGGGTCATGAGTAATTACTAACAATTCATCGCAGCATTTATTCATCTCTTCTAGCTGTAGTTGAATTAATGGTAGCTTCGGAAAGGGAAGTAACGCTTTGGTTTTCCCGCCCATTCGTCTGCTCTTTCCACCAGCAAGTATGACACCTGTTATCACAATACACACACCCTTCAATTAACTACTACCCTTTTCATAACATAAAACAACAATACCCTCAAGTGAATTAACACTCGAGGGTACGATTTAAGCTACTACAGATGCATTATTCTGATGTTCTTCATCCACTTGTTTACTTCTCCTGCGATGATTCTGCCAGACGAGCAGGCCTAATATTACTATATAGTACAGCCAGTAGAATACGAATTCCTCTACAGACGGATTGTGAGTGTAACCAAGGAAGGCTCTCAGGAATATTCCAATCTGACCATTCAACAGTGGCTTCTCACCATAATCACGAACATATTGATCGTAGTCAGTAGGATGCTCTGGCATAAACCACTCAATGTTATACACTTCACCCAGCTCACCACCAGCTGTTGTATATAAAGAGCCGATGATATGCCGATCCTGCAAAATTCCTATTGCTTGAACGAATAACCCAGCTGCAATGAGAATTAAGAATACGCTCGTTGCTTTGAAGAAAAGTCCAAGTGAAATTCTGCGAGTGCCTCGAAAGAAAACTAGTCCAACACCAAGCGCACAGATCAGACCTAATAAGGCACCTGGGCTTTGAATAACCTTGCCAATATCTCCATTGCTTATTGCTGCGAAGAAGAATACGGTTTCCACACCTTCACGCAGAACAACCAAGTAGGAATGGATAATCATGTTGAGAATACTACCAAAGGTAAGAATATGAGTGATTCGAGACTGCACCTTTTTCTGAATATCCAGATTCTGTTGGGCAATAAACAGCACCATATGTGTCAATAGAACCGTAGATACGAGCATAATCCCAATTTTGAGATAGATTTCTGTGCCTAGCATGTTATAACCGGTTAACACAACCTGGAATAATAGTGCAACACCATAGCTTGAAATAAGGGCAAGAATGACACCAAGCCATACCCATTTGGTCCATTTGGACTGATCGACCCTCTTCAGATACATCAGGATTACTCCGACGATCAGCAGCGCTTCTAGCGCCTCTCGAAAGGTAATTAGAAAAGCTTGTAAATTCATGCTGCACCCTCATTTCGAGCATAATTACCTTACAATAATAATTTCCCCTGCTTGATAGAACACTTTATAGCCCATAATTTCTGTTATTGCGCGAAGCGGAATGAAATTATAATCATCCTTTAATAACATCGGCTGATCAAGCACGGTTTCAAGTGTTACACCATCTTTAACAATAGCTGTTTGACCTACAACTAATTTAATCTCCACACCATCTTGTGTTACGGTTACTGTTTGTGTAGGTTGATCCCATGCAATAGTTGCCCCAACTGCTTGCGTAATGAATCGAACAGGAACTAATGTACGATCAGTGGATGCATTGATATACGACTTTGCATCTGCCGTCGTGGCTGATCCATTAACGGTAAGTACGTTCGAATTCACTACGGTGTGAACACCATTTAGCTTAGCAAGAACTTTAAGAATATTGAATGAATGACCTTTCGCTGTAGCTGCATCATTAGCTTTTACTGCGTTGTAATACTTAGTTGCTTCTACATTCACAGCTGTGTATGCTTCTTCGCCAAGCTGCTTCTTAATGAGAACCTCTAATGCTACTAAGAACATGTTACCTTCCATTGCGTGTTCCTGAGCTGTATCTAATTTGCCGCCAGCCATATCTTTTTCAATAGTAGTATTAAAGTAGCCCGATATCTTACCTATGATTGCGGCTGCGAATGCTGCATTAATCTCAACATCCTTCAGCTTGCTAACATCTCCACTTCCGAAGGTTTCAGCAATGAATGTAGCGTCAGTCGCACTTCCACCCTTTAGTGAATTATAGATGGGCATGTAGAAGAAGTAACCTTCTGTCATCTCAATCTTCGCTTTATCTGCATCTGCTTGAGGTGCCGATACAGCATACTTCATTGCTGCCAAGGCGAAAACCTTGATCAATGTCTTATCTAGAATTTGACGATTTACACTAAATGCCAGAGAGTCTCTAGCTTCAACAGCTGCTCTCATTCCTGGAATCGCTACAGTATCTATCAAATCTTGTGTCATCACACCATAGTCCTTGTAATAATTATCTCTCTTCTGAGCGGTGCTCTGCAAGGAGCCTTGATATAGTTCGATTGCTTGCTCCAGTGCTACCTTAGCTGTTGCCAAGTCATTAGCGATCAATGCTTCTTTCACAGTAACCTTGGTTAAATTTGAGATTACTGAGTAGAAATACCACTGTAAGCCTTTATCAACCGCTTGCTTAGCTTGACCATCACTTAATTTGCTGTCTATCGCGGCTTCAAGAATGAATGTAATATTCGTATCGATGTCAGCATTCACCTTAGCAACCTTATCTTGCATCTTCTGCTCATATGCTGCCTTTATAGCTGTCAGGTCAACGGGTGTAGCACTGAACATCGCCAATATATCTGTGTAGGCTTGCAACTCTTCTACCTGTACGCTCGTATCGGATGTTAACTCGAATGTTGCCGCTGAAGCCATTCCAGCGATCATAGAGAATAGTAGTGCAAGGCTTAATAATATGGGAATCATTTTCTTCATTACGGTGATCTCTCCTTTTCATATAAAACTATTATTATTGCTGCATGTATTCTTATTAAATCAGCTTTTTCTTGCGAAGTATCCATAAAGTTGTGCCGATGATAGCTATGAGAGCTGCTATTACAATTATACTAATCAGTGGATTGGTTTTCTTAGTTCGTTCCATTGGTGCATGCTCAATGGCAACATCATCAGTTGCCTCGCTCTGGGCTTCTACTTCTGGATCACTATCGGTAGCTTCGGAGAGCTCCGTATTATTTGTATCCTGAATTATATCTTCGTCAATTGATTCCTTCGGTTCGGCTGGCACAACTACAACTGGTTCATCCTTTGCCGATACATTATCATCTTCTAGAGCTGGTTTATCCTCTTCTATAGGAGCAGGTTTCTTCTCAGGCTCTGGAGCTGGCTTCACTTCTGGTTTTAAAGCTGGCTTCGCTTCTGCAGGCTCCTCCACTGCAGCTTTAGCTGAGGTGTAGGGAAATAGAGGTAATATCGTATCTAGTATGAAGCTCGATTGTTTCTTGAACTCCGCTTCATCAGATGGTTTCTCACCCACACCAAACAATCCAGGATTGCCTAATGAGGTATAGGCCACTTCGAAGGCAGTATCCAGTTCAGCTGTTTGTTTAGATGGAAGATATGGCCTCATGACGTCATATGTACCTTTCGCCTTGGCTACCAAGAGCTTTGCAGCAGCATAATCATCAAAATCCTTGATGGAATAGTCAAAGCGCCTCTTAAGATTCAAACCGAGAACAGCTTTATAATTAGCAATGAACGCATCCTTATTCTCATCACTCAGGTTAACATCTAAAGTTATCGCAATATCTTCTCCGAAGTGCGAGCTAATCTCTGCTCTTCTTGTCTTATAGATGGCTGCTGCGGTTATCCAATCAATCGGACTTTCACTCAGTTCAACTACGATCTCTTTAAAGCTTTCAGCAACGTCTTCCTTGTTCGGATCTCCGTAAGAGTAGGCCAATGCTCCAACAGGTAGTAGAAGACAAAGCAATAATAGCATTATTGTTGCGAGATGTAGTTTATTCTGACTCATTATGAAGTCTCCTTATTGATAATCGTTTTCACTGATAACCATTTTCAATGATAATCATAATCATCCAAACTGTCAATACATTATGATATTTATATAGATAAATAATTTTGGTAGTAAAAAGACCACTCACGTGGTCTTTGTCGGTTTCATGCTGATCACTAAAGCGCATAATTTCAACTGATGTATGATCCTGTCAATTCATTACATTCTATTGATAAAACCATTCATATAATCGTATTTCAGCATACACGGGATCGAATCTTGAATCAGAATGAAAGGTATCAATTAATCTCAATTGGCTGTCCACTCTTGCACCTTGTAGAATAAAGCCATCAAGTGCTTGACCGGTAATAAATATGCGACGTGGCTTTAAAGCCCTCGCCTCTTCCAAGAAGAAGGTATATGTATATATTCGCTTGTGGTCATATTCAGCCTGTAGAAATTCGAGTACCCTCGTTTCCTCCCATGTATAAACCATAATTGGCTGATCCGATTCAATCTGCAGCTGCTCCAAACGATCAGCTAACTGATAGACTGCGGGTATTTGCTCAGATTGTTGTTTCACAATGATTGTACCAATTAAGGCTTGAGTCATAAGGAGAAGTAGAACTAAACTAAGACCCGTATACCTTTCCCATAACTTTTCATAAGCATTTCTAGTTAAGATTATGCAGAGCAGTCCAATAACCATTATAATTAGGGGGGCGATATGACGAGGTTTATCTATGTTCTGTGCCAACCAGGCGAATATCAAATAGGATATACCCATAACCATAAACCAACGTGTGAACATGTCGGAATGTGCCCAGTCTAGCTTATGTGATCTAAATAATATAAAGCAGAGAATAACTAGCAGCAGCATAACGAGTGAGGAGTACTGAACAGCTAGTCCAGTCCACATCAGATTATGTACCAATAATATGAAGAGTCGTTGAATCAGGTCGATCACGGAGATTGAAGCAGTTCCTCCCCATTCATTAAAGTGGCCTCCAGTGAAAGCCATTGCCATCTGTATGAACCCTGATATATTTCCTGCGGACATAATGAGTCCTACAAGCCAAACCAATTGAAATAGTACCGCCCATGTGATCCAACCGACCAGCCTGAAAATACGCTTCCGAAGACGGTAACCCGCCTTTCTAGCACGCAGGTAGTCATAGCCCCACAGCAAGATTATTCCGATTCCGAATGCTAAATAGGAAAGCCTCACTCCCATAATCAGGCCAAATATAAATAGTGGCATGATCTGTCGAGCGAATGAAGCAGAATCTCCAGCTCTGGCTAAGCTCCACCAATACCAGCATAACAAGGCAAGCGCCGAAGTTTCTGCCATCGGCTCAGCGCTGAGAATCCACAAATACGCTGTTGCATGTACAGCTGCTACAATTAACAGACTTTTGGCATATGTCGTATATCTTCTCGCCAGTCCAAATAAAGGAACTACAGATGAAATCATAACGATGAAGCTGAATGCACTAAGTGCGGCAGCTGGATCTGAAATCCAACGATGTACGATAATGCCTCCAAGAATATAATACGGATATCCGGGAAAATGGGGCTGCATCGCCAGCAGGTCAAACTGATCGACCGCCAATACAAAGTCTACCTGATCCCAGGTAGACGGAAGATGAGAAGTATAAATCCATCTCCAGCTATAGATAAACATCAAAAATCCGATACATGCCAGTAATTGAATATACTGGTTCAAACGTATTTTATTTAATATATTAATCATAGTTACCTCGCCACACGATTAGCCGTTAAGAGAAGTATAAAGGACATGAGTACAACAATCATAGTCCAAAACCAAGCTAGTTGAACTTTTCCACTATCAACTGCTATATAAATCGCTGTCGGTATGGTTTGTGTTCTCCCAGGTATATTCCCTGCAATCATTAGCGTCGCACCAAATTCACCCAAGCCCCTTGCAAAGCCGATGACATATGCAGAGATTAGAAATCGTCTAGACAGCGGTAATGTAATCCAGCGGAACAATTGCCATTCGGTCGCACCCGCAGATCGTGCAGCATCCTCTATGGAGTTATCTACTGATCCAAGTCCGGTTTTCACAGTTTGATAAACTAATGGGAATGCCACAACTGTAGAGGCAATAACCGCTGCAATCCAAGTGAAAATAATCGGCTGATTCGTCAACCATTCTATCGCCCTACCAATCCAACTATTGCGTCCAAGTATCACTAACAATAAAAATCCAACAACCGTTGGCGGAAGAACCAGCGGTAGAAGGAATATTGTTTCTAGAACCGTCTTACCATAAAACCTAAACTTAGTCATTAATCTTGCTGTTGCTAAAGCTAATATGAATACGATGATGCTGGATACTAAAGTTACTTTCACAGACAACCAGACCGGCTCCCAGAGCTCTATCCCCATTCATACTCAACTCATCTCTTAGACAAATTCACTTTCTAACTGATAGATTATCATAGCAGAGACTCCTTAGCCATTCGAACCATCTCCTTAACCATCATACCACCAATTTTACCTCCAATTTTACCTGCTGTGGCAGCTTGAATTTCTCCATTATATTTAGGATTCAGTGGGATCCCCATCGATCTTGCCACTTCGTACTTTACTGTCTCAGGTTCGTTTATATTCACATTGAAGCCTTCCTTGCGCATTATTTCCGCCTTGAAGTATTGCATACTTTGCCTTGCTTCTGGAACGACGTAGCTTCTACTTCTTCTTCTAGCCACACACATCAGCTCCTTTTTTATCACTATTGTTTGTAGTTTCGATTATTGAATACAGAGCAATTTAATCCAATTATATTTTTAAAGCCCATTAAAAAAAGTGGGCCAAAGGCCCACTTTAAAAACTAAATTAGAAGAAATTAAGTGTTATTATCTAAACTTCATTAAATCTCCGTTTAATGCCTCTGTCTGCACATACACCTGCTTATAAAGATTGAAAAGCTGTTCGTATTTGGCAACATAGTCTGGGTTAGGTGTAAATTCACCAGCGCGTCGAATGAAGATCTTAGCACATTGTTCAAGTGAGCTAAACCAACCACAGCCGTACGCTGCGAGCATTGCTGCACCCATACCCGGCCCTTGCTCATTCTCTAGACGAACGACCTTAGCATTGAATATATCGGCTTGCATCTGCAGCCATAATTCACTCTTCGCTCCACCGCCAATCGATATGACACAATCAATCTTCTTACCTGCTTTACGGAAAATATCGATTGACTCTTGAAGGGAGAATGTAATTCCCTCAAGAACTGCTCGTGTTAAGTTATCGCGTGTATGCGAACCATCTAATCCAATAAAGCTTCCACGAATATTAGGATCAGCATGAGGGGTACGTTCGCCAACTAAGTAAGGTGTGAACAGCAGCCCACCGGCTCCAGGAGCGATCTTAGAAGCACCAGCAAGCAGCTCCTCAAAGCTGGAATCCTCAGCTAATGTATCCTTAAACCAGCTTAAGCTGTAGCCTGCGCCTAATGTAACACCCATTGAATAGTAGCCGTCCGCCTTACCGTGGTTAAAAAAGTGAACCTTCCCTTTATAATCAGCATCTAGATCGTTCTCATAAGAAAGAATAACACCCGATGTCCCAATACTACACATCGCTTCGCCAACAGATAGAATACCTGCGCCTATAGCTCCACATGCATTGTCTGCTCCACCAGCAAACACCTTCGTTGATTCATTCAGGCCAGTAAGACCAGCAACATCTGGCAACAATGTACCCACGAATGCATGCGGCTCGACAAGAGGAGGACATAATGCAAGGCTTACACCTACAGCATTACACAACTCCTCACTCCACTGTTTAGCACCAATATCAAGCATCAGTGTTCCAGCAGCATCCGAATACTCCATATGAATAAGTCCAGTTAAGCGATATCGTAGGTAATCCTTAGGTAATAAGAATACCGATGCTCTTTGATACAGTTCAGGCTCGTGCTGCTGTACCCACAATATTTTTGGTAATGTAAATCCCTCAAGAGCGGGATTTCGGGTAATAGTTAGCAATCGGTCGCCAAGCTTCTCTTCAATCTGTCGGCACTGCTCAGTTGTTCGTGTATCATTCCATAGGATTGCCGGACGAATCACCTTTTGATTGTCATCTAACAAGACTAAACCATGCATCTGGCCTGAGAAGCTTAGTCCTTCTATATCCTCCGCATTCACATCAGAGTTCTCCATTAATTGCTTAAGAGCTGCAACTGTTCCCGTAACCCAATGCTCTGGATTCTGTTCACTATAGCCAGCTTTCTCATGAACTAATGGATAATCCTTAGTGGCTTCTGATTTCACAACACCTTGCGTATTAACTAGCAGCACCTTTACTGAGCTAGTACCCAGATCAACACCTATAACGTATTTCAATATACACCCCTCCTGTTCGTTAACGGGAACATATCTTGCGTCCGAGGTAACTATTATTCAGCTAGAATATACTGGTTCAGTAACGATTTTAGCATTTCTTGGCGACCTGAACGGTTAACGATAGGATTATTCTGTAATGCATACTGCTCTAACGTCTTGAAATTAGCATTACCTGATACGATCTCAGCACCGATACCTTCAGTAAAGCTTGCATAACGTTGATCGATAAAGCTCTCGAAAACCTTGTCTTCGATAAGCTTTGCAGCAACCTTCAGTCCCTTTGCGAAGCTATCCATTCCTAGAATATGCGCATAGAATAGATCATCCGGTTCGAAGGAAGCACGTCTAACCTTAGCATCAAAGTTAATTCCACCCTTGCTTAATCCGCCGTTCAATAAGACCTCATACATAGCTAATGTAGTTGAGTATAGATCAGCAGGGAACTCATCCGTATCCCAGCCTAATAGCATATCTCCTTGATTCGCATCAATCGATCCAAGCATACCATTAATTCGTGCTACTCTTAGATCATGCTCGAATGAATGTCCTGCCAATGTAGCATGATTAGCTTCTAGATTAAGTTTGAATGTATCCGTTAAACCATATTTTTGTAAGAAGGAGATCGTTGTAGCGGCATCAAAGTCATATTGGTGCTTAGATGGCTCCATAGGCTTAGGCTCAATAAGGAATTGTGGATGGAAGCCAATCTCGTTCGCATAATCAACAGCCATATGCAGAAATCTCGCTAAGTTATCTAGCTCCAGCTTAAGATCTGTGTTTAATAAAGTTTCATAGCCTTCGCGGCCACCCCAGAAAACATAGCTTTCAGCACCTAATTCCTTGCCAACCTCCAGCTGTTTCTTTACCTGTGCAGCAGCATAAGCAAATACGTCAGCATTGCTACTGGTTGAAGCACCATGAACAAAGCGTGGATGTGTGAACATGTTGGCAGTGTTCCATAATAGCTTCTTACCGCTGGATTTCATATTCGATTTAATAAGATCAACAATTACATCTAGATTTTTATTCGTCTCCTGAAGCGTATCACCTTCTGGTGCAATGTCACGATCATGGAAGCAAAAGTAAGGAATTCCGATTTTATCATAAAATTCGAATGATGCCTCAACACGTGCTTTAGCTAGATCCATACCCGATAGTTTATCCCAGCTTCTCTGAGCAGTCGCAGCACCGAATGGGTCTGTTCCTCCGCCAGTGAATGTGTGCCAGTAAGATACACCGAACTTTAATTGCTTCTCCATGGTTTGACCCATGACAATTTCCTCTGGATTATAATGCTTAAATGCTAAAGGGTTCTTAGATTGTTTACCTTCGAATGTAATTTTACCCACGCTTTCAAAAAATGCCATTTGATTATCCCTCCAATAATTAAATTCTGTTTATATCATACCAAATAGCCCTTAGTTTGTACAGTGGCTAAACTAAGTAAAATTGTGCTATACTACTGACAGTATTTAAGAATAGGGGAATATTTATGAGAAGAACCGGAGACCAATTTATGGTCAAGGAGATTAATACTTCCATTGTGATGGACACAATCATTCGTTATCATTCCATCTCACGTGCTCGTATATCTGAAATTACAGGCTTGAACAAGGGTACTGTCTCCAGCCTCGTATCTGAGCTTATAATTCAGCACCTTGTATTCGAAACAGGAGCAGGTGAATCAAGCGGAGGCCGTAAGCCTGTAATGTTACAATTTAATGGTGATGCTGGATATGTTATCGGTATTGATCTGGGTGTTAATTATGTACTTACAATACTCACTAATCTGCAAGGCATGATCATCTGTGAACATCAAGAGGACATTATTGGGTTGAACTCTCAGGAAATTATCCCCCTGTTAGTCCGATCAATTGGAATCATCAGTTCGCAAGCACCTTCAAGCCCTTATGGAATTGTAGGGATTGGTATCGGTGTTCCTGGTATGGTTAATGCTGAGGGCACTGTATTGTTTGCACCTAATTTAGGATGGACCCATGTGGATCTGAGGGCTGCCATACAGTTGAATTACTCGGAGATGCCTATCTTTGTTGATAATGAAGCTAATATGGGAGCTATAGGTGAGAAGCAATATGGATTGGGGAAAGAAGTTGCAAATTTAATCTATATTAGTGTTGGTGTAGGTATAGGTGCGGGTATCATACTTAGGAATGAGGTTTTCCGAGGTACTGGGGGTTATTCTGGAGAAACCGGTCATATGACCATTGATGCGAATGGAAGATTGTGCCGTTGCGGTAATCGTGGATGCTGGGAGCTATACGCCTCAGAGCAAGCATTGACCGATATGGGCAAATCCATACAACTCGACGGGACGATAGGTACTCTTGAGTCATATGTAGCATCCGCTGAGAAAGGCCAAGGGTCCGTAATTGAAGCTTTCGAGAAGATTGGGCATTACCTCGGCATAGGGGTCGCTAATATCATGAATATATTTAACCCCGATCTTATTATTATTGGAAATCGATTAGCTAAAGCTGAAAGATGGCTTTCTCGTCCTCTACAAGAAACTGTTGATCAACGCGCTCTTCCTATACAGAGACAATCAGCTGCAGTACAGTTCTCTAGCTTGAGTTCGCATTCCACCGCTCTTGGAGCCTCCTTTATGGCCGTATCTGCTTTCTTACAAAAATCAACATCTAGATCATTATAAGAAGAACAATCAGTAACAGTATGAATAAAACTAAAATTAGAATCACTGATTTGTGTTGTCCTTGAGCATATACCCCGATCTCATTCACCCCCTTCGAATAGGATAGTCAACTTTTCCCTAGTGTATTCTATTCGCCTTTGTCTAATAATAATTGCACTCCTGCCTATCCACATGCGGAAGGAGCCAATAAAAAATTAGAGGAGGAAAGTCAATGAAGAAGATGATGCAAATCGCTTTAGTCTCCTTGCTGTGTTTAACATCAGTTACTCCCGCGTTAGCTGTAGGTACAGGTGGCGGTGGAACTGGGACTGGTGTAGGTACGACTGGCACAAGGCAAACAGGAACAATGACTGGCACAAGCACCAGCAACGGGTACGGTAATGGTGTTGGCAATGATTTTGATTATGGTACCGACAACCGTAATGGTACTGGGATGGGCAATCTTAATTTGGATCGCAACAACAACGATAATCCAAATGGATTAAGAGCCAGAAATTACACAGGTGGTAATGTTCGGGGACTAGCTACTACAGATGCCGCGGATGGAACGGATTGGGGCTGGCTTGGATTATTAGGCCTACTTGGCCTTGCAGGTATGTTCAACAGGGGTAGAGAAAAGAATAAGATTTAATTTAACTTGAGCACAGGATATCACAAACGGGTTATTCCATCTGATTATGGGATATCCCGTTATTCTTTATTATTTGCTAATTGTCGGTAAGAATACCGAGTTGTATTGGATTACATTAAGTAAGAACCTCCTCCTCATCGAATATAACTACTTCAAAGACGAAGATGAGAATGTAGTAATATTGAATGGGTCTGATGACTCTGATACAGAATAGTGCATGCTTTCAATAAAGGTGCTTTCATGCTAACTTATAATGTAACCTGGGATGCGCTCTTCAGCTACCGTTTTATAATGAAAAAAGGCTTATAGAATGAGTACATTCTACAAGCCTTTTCGTGATGCCGGTGAAGGGACTCGAACCCCCACTCCCTCTCAAGAAACGGATTTTGAGTCCGTCGCGTCTGCCATTCCGCCACACCGGCAAGTGTGTTTCAAAATACAATAAAACTTCAGTTTCTAAAAAGATGGCGCGCCCTGAGAGATTCGAACTCCCGGCCTTTTGATTCGTAGTCAAACGCTCTATCCAGCTGAGCTAAGGGCGCATCTTTTTTTGGAAATAATGGTGCCGAGAACCGGAATCGAACCGGTACGGTAGTCACCTACCGCAGGATTTTAAGTCCTGTGCGTCTGCCAATTCCGCCACCCCGGCATAATGACACAATACAATATTAATGGAGGCGCCACCCAGATTCGAACTGGGGGTAAAGCTTTTGCAGAGCTCTGCCTTACCACTTGGCTATGGCGCCTAATATTGGAGCGGACGAAGGGATTCGAACCCTCGACCCTCGCCTTGGCAAGGCGATGCTCTACCACTGAGCCACGTCCGCAAAGTAATAATGGCTGGGGATTCAGGATTCGA
>DFXU01000084.1 GCA_002383285.1 Caryophanales bacterium UBA4100 | reverse complement strand
GGTGACACACCTGTAGCTGAAGAAGCAGAAGGCGAAACTCCAGTAGCTGAAGAAGCAGAAGGTGAAACTCCGGTAGCTGAAGAAGTCGAAGGTGACACACCTGTAGATGAAGCACCTGCTGTTGAGACTGTCTCGATCTCATTAATGGACAAGCTGTTCACATATTATAAAAGCGCTGCTAGTCAGTTTGAAAATTTTCTGACTTTCCTACGATAGGACTTTAAGGAAATAGATTTCAGGAATCCTCAACAATGGGGATTCCTGAAATCTATTTGTGCGTTTTGATAGAGCTTGTGTGGGGACAATTGCAAGATTGCGGAATGTCCATTATCCATCCAGATGAAAATTACGTTTATAAGCTTCATCATATGGTTATAAGTGATATGAGCCTACGCAATTCATTAATTAATATTCTAGTACCCTCTGAGAAATGAAGATAGTCACGAATAATATATATTGAGTATGCACTTAACTCAGGAGTTGATATCACTAACCAGGCTTAACGGAAAAAGTCCTTTAAATTAATAGAACGTATAAACATAGGTCATTTAACGGAAGAAAAGTTCCATTATGTGTGCATAGAGTACCGAAGAGCCTCTACAGAGCGAAAATGGAGCAGATATGTGTGCATAGAGTACCGAAGAGCCTCTACAGAGCGAACTAGGAGCAGAAGAGTGTGCATAGAGTACCAAAGAGCCTCTACAGAGCGAAAATAGAGTAGATGAGTGTGAATAGAGTACTGAAGAGCCTCTGCAGAGCGAAAATGGAGCAGATATGTGTGCATAGAGTAACGAGTGTTTCCTCTACCCATCTTTCAACTGAGTTAAGTGCATACTCATTTAATATAATAATGGACATATGTACATATCTACGGAACAAGGAGGCCATTATTACATGAAGTTATTAAAGGTGCTTGTTGTGGACGATGATCCTAATGTTCGTGAGATTATTCGGATTTATTTCGAACAGCATCAGATTGAGATGATTGAAGCACAAGATGGAATCGAAGCGATTGAGCTAACAGAGACAATGTCGCCTGATTTGATTGTTATGGATGTCATGATGCCTAGAATGGATGGGCTTGAAGCATCCCGTGAAATTCATAAGAAATATGATATACCTATCATTATGCTTACGGCGAAGGGAGAGGAATTTGATCGCGTCCTCGGTTTGGAGCTTGGTGCGGATGACTACATGACGAAGCCGTTCAGTCCTCGCGAGCTTGTTGCCAGAATTAAGGCGGTATTCCGCCGCATTCAGCCTAAGCAACAGCTGTCAGCAATAGAAGACAATACCAATATGGTATATGAATTTGCGGGATTGATCATACATGTGGGGCGGCGCGAGGTGATTGTTCACGGGGACAAAATAAAATTTCGCCCTAAGGAGTTTGAGCTTCTTGTGCATCTAGCTAAATCACCGGGGAATGTTTATACAAGAGAGCAATTGCTAGAGCAGGTATGGGGCTATGATTTTATGGGAGATGCCAGAACTGTAGATGTGCATGTAAAGAAGGTGCGTCAGAAGCTGTGCAATTTCGGGCATGAATGCATCCAAACCATATGGGGCATTGGGTACAAATTTGAGGTGGAATCATGACGTTGTGGCTAAGGAAGAGCCTGTTTCTCCGTCTACTAACTAGCCATATTCTAACTGTATTGCTTGGTCTTAGTGTAATTGGTGTTGTTATTGCCCTCTTCGCAAGAGGATATATTCATGATACACAACAAGCTGATCTGCTGCGAAAAGCTGAGAATGTGAACATTGCAATCCAAGACGCGAATGTCATTACTGACAGTAAGAAAAATTTATTAGTTTTTTTGGATGCATCCTTCGATACCAGAATTTGGATCTTCGATCGTAAGGGTAAGATAATTGCAACTTCTACGAAGGACGAGGTATTGATCGGGAAATCAGTTTCTGAATCAGCAGTGAAGAAGGTATTGAAGGGGGAGAAGGCAGTTACAGGATTGCAATTTGAGGGTCTGACTGAACCCATGCACTCTGTTGCAGTTGCTTGGGGTAAGGAATCCAATGTATACGGTGGTATTGTTCTGCATGCGCCTGTAGTTGGTCTGAACAAGACATTCGGTATGATTCGCGAAACAATTATGTGGGCTACGCTATTCGGAATTCTATTCTCTATGGGTATGGGTTCTTATCTATCTTGGTCGATCTCGCGCCCGCTGCGGAAGATGGATCAGGTGACCTTGCAAATCGGTATGGGGAATTATAGCAAAAGAATACGGATAGACGATGTGGATGAGATCGGTGATCTCGCCAACACCATAAACGGAATGGCGGAGAAACTGGAGATTTTGGAGCAGGAGCGGAAAGAGTCAGACCAGATTCGCAGTGATTTCCTGGCCAACGTTTCCCATGAACTAAGGACCCCCCTCACGACGATGCAGGGTTTTCTGGAGGCGCTGCAGGATAATCTTATCCCAGAAGAAGGCAGACAGAAGTATTATGAGATTATGTATCAAGAGACGACTCAGATGAATCGGCTAGTGGAAGATATCATGAATTTAATTCGACTACAGAATAAAGAGATAACATTATCTAAGCAGCTAGTGGACATAGAACCTCTTCTTGAGAAGGTTGCCTTTACCTATCAGAATGAGGCTTCGGAGAAAGGGATAGATATCTCCGTTCATGTAGATGATGTGAAGCTTCAGGTGTATGCTGATCGAGATCGGTTGGAACAAATCATAGTGAATCTAGTTAAGAATGCTGTGAAATTTACAGATCGAGGCACCATTAGTTTGCATGCTAGCCGAGAGGATGCTTATGTGCTGCTGCAGGTGTCGGATAACGGTATCGGAATATCAGAGAAGGATCAAGAAATGATCTGGGAGCGGTTTTTCAAGGTCGATCGAGGACGGTCAAGGAAAGTAAAGGGGACTGGACTTGGGTTAGCAATCGTGAAGGAGCTAGTAGAAATGCATCAGGGAGAAATAAGTGTAGACAGCTCAATTGGGGTTGGAACTACCTTTAACATACGAATTCCAGCTATGGCGTGATTATTAGAAAAATAGCCACACATGATCTCTCACTCGTAAAACTTAGCCATGAAAATCTAGCAGGTTTAACCAAATATGAAAAACCGCTCTACTAAGAGCGGTTATGAAGAGGGTGAGCTTCTCTGCTATATACAGATGAGAGATTATCTCTTCTTTTTGCTAGCAGGCTTACATATGAATGGACCTACTGGTCTATTGGTTAGAACTCTGGACGCATTCCTGACGTTCCTGGCGAATACCAGTGGTCGCTGGATGGCTTCCCAATGAATGTACCAGATGTTCGGATTTGTGAATAACCAGTGGTTATGAAGTGCCGTTACTTTAATACCTGCCTTACGGAGCCTTGAGATGAAAGGATTTATCTCCCGAGTAAGGATAACTGACTCTCCAAGACATAATGCCCTACCATCCTTACCTACACTCTCAAAAGAAATACCGAAGGGCAGAGTAAAGAATCCTTTGGATCGTCTACCTAATATTCTTACATTGATATTGGTCCGTAATTTTGTAGCAACACATACCCCATTAATCACTTGAGCTTGACCACCGAAAATTTGCGCAAACTGTCTACAGCGTGGACTTACAGACATTGGCTACCACCTTCCTATGGTTAACATCTTTCATTCTATTGCGAAGGTGGTCGTATGGAAACGGCGTTTGCTAGTAGGTAGAGAAATAATGATAAATAGACGATAGATTGAAATTCCATAAAACCCTATACGCCCTAGCCACCAGGTTTCCTTACCTAATAGTCATGCGTAACCCTAACAAAGGAAGTAGGCGACATCCCGGTTAGCTTTCGGAACATTTTGTGGAAGTAGGAGGTGTCGTAATAGCCCAAGTGCTCTGCAATGGCAGTCACGGTTAGATTCGTTTGCAGCAGGAGCTCCATAGCATTGGTTATGCGCAGGCGGTGCTGATATTCGAGCGGTGTCTGCCCCGTAACCTCTCTAAATAACGTTAATGTATAATTGGGTGAACGCTCAATAAGCTGTGCTAATCGGTCAAGTGGGATGGATTCACGATAATGCTCAAGCATATAATGCTGAATGACCTCGACATAATGAAGCTTACGAACAGGAATAGGCTGGTTTTCAATTTCGCGAGACAAGCTCCCCAGCATCTCTAACAGGATGCCGGAGCGGATCGTTTCGAAGTAAGCTCGTTTCTCAAGAGTTTGGCGATGCAATACGATAAATCTTTCTTTGTAATACTCGAAGTTTCGTGTGGATACCTGTACAGGCTTGCCATCAATTAGTAATGGAAGCCCCAGCTCGGTTTCGCAGGTGAATGTGATCGCATACTTCTGGTGTAGGATAGGACCGTCATTGAAGGCTTCACGATGTGTGCCGTGTGGAATGAACAGTAAGTCACCTTTCTTCGCTAGCAGTGAGTTGTCGTTCAAGCGATACTGAAGCTGACCTTCAGTAACAAGGGCCAATACGTAATATTGTACATATGTCAGTGGGTTGTGCCAATCGGTTATGAAGTCATCTAAGTGTGAATTAATAATTGTTATCAACGGATAAGTCCCCTTAATAATGAGAGTGACAAATTACAATTAATCGTAAGATCATACATCGAATAATTGTACTCATATTTCCTATAATAAGGTAGAGGTGATAACATTGACAACTAATCAAAGGCCTAACATCTTATTCATTATGTCAGACGATCACGCTTCACATGCGATGAGCTGTTATGGGAGCAAGATCAATCAAACTCCGAATATTGACCGGATCGCGAACGAAGGGATGCTATTCAATAATTGCTTCTGTACCAATTCGATCTGCTCCCCGAGTCGGGCGGCGATTCTAACGGGCAAATACAATCATCTGAACGGTGTGAAGTCGATTAATGATCACTTCGACGGCAGACAGATGACATTCCCGAAGCTTCTGCAAGATGAAGGATATCAGACGGCGATCATTGGGAAGTGGCACTTAGGTCATGGTGGAGATGCAGACCCAACGGGATTCGACCATTGGTCTGTTGTTCCTGGGCAAGGGGAATACCATAATCCAGTGTTCATAGAAATGGGTGAGCGCAAGCAATTCCCAGGGTATGTAACGGATTTAACAACTGATTTCTCTATTGACTGGTTAAATAAACGTGATAAAGATCGACCTTTCATGCTAAAGTGCCACCATAAAGCACCTCACCGACCATGGGATCCAGCG
Organism: Caryophanales bacterium UBA4100; assembly: GCA_002383285.1. GTDB lineage: Bacteria > Bacillota > Bacilli > Paenibacillales > UBA4045 > UBA4045. Next base: position 591 of record DFXU01000084.1, on the reverse strand, counting down.
GAGAAATATGCTCAGCTGTATGAAGATATCGACATTCCAGAGCCGGATACCTTCTATGACGATTATGAGAATCGTTCACAGGCAGCGGTTGAAGCAAGGATGCGTATAGACAGGGATATGGTGGAGTCAGATTTGAAGGGCTCCCCTCCTGATGGGTTAACTGCACTAGAGCAGAAAAAGTGGAAATATCAGCGATACATCAAGGATTACTTGCGATGCATCGCATCTATTGATGAGAATGTGGGCAGGCTGCTTGATTATCTGGACGAGGAGGGTATCGCTGACAATACGATTGTCATCTATACATCCGATCAAGGCTTCTTCTTGGGTGATCATGGTTGGTTTGATAAGCGTTTTATGTATGAAGAGTCTTTAAGAATGCCGTTTATTGTCCGTTATCCACGAGACATACAATCAGGCGGCGTGACAGATGCGATGGCACTCAACGTAGACTTCCCGTCCACATTCCTAGATTATGCAGGAGTTTCTATTCCAGATGAGATGCAAGGCTATTCGCTGCGAACGATCTTTAATGGCTCGACGCCTGAGGGCTGGCGAACATCAATGTACTATCGCTACTGGATGCATCTT
>DFXU01000043.1 GCA_002383285.1 Caryophanales bacterium UBA4100 | reverse complement strand
GCAGAATACGATTTCCGTCCATCTGTTCGTGATGTTGGCTGGGGAATCTCAAGCTCCAATCCGAATCCAATCGAGACGATCAAATACTTCGACTTCTTCTTGAGCGAAGAGGGTAGACGGATTATGAACTTCGGGGTTGAAGGCGAAACCTATACAATGGTGGATGGTAAACCAACGTTTACGGAGGAAATCTTATCTGCTAGTAATGTCGTATCTACGTTAAAGAAAGATTATGGTGTACAGGTTGAAATTGGCTTCCATCAGGATTTTGATTATGAGCTTCAATGGATGAATCCGATTGCGAAGATTGGTGTTGAGGAATATATCAACAATGGATATATTGTGAAAACCCGCTTGCCAAATATGGCACTCACGGTTGATGAGCAGGCGAGAATTAAGGAACTGACAGGGCCGATCAATACCTTTAGAGAAGAAACAGGTCAGAAGTGGGTATTGGGTGCGGAGAAGGTAGATGCGGGATATAACAAGTTTGTGGAGCAATTGAAGCAGATGAATATAGAGGAGCTTCTTACCCTTTATAATGAAGCTTACCAAAGATACTTGAGCCAATAAGTAATAAATGAGATGGCCCCGGGATCATAATGTTCCGGGGCCATTATTATAAGGGATAAGATTACGATAACGATTACGAGAATGAGGAGTTAATCAGATGAAATTACCTAAAGAAGCGAACGCAGTCATCAAAAAGCTTCAAGTGAAGGTCGATCGTATGATCGAGCAAATCGGAAGTGGATCACCCCACTGTACAGATGCGAATGGGATATACGATAACAAGAAGGCAGATTGCTGGACATCTGGATTCTGGCCTGGTCTCTTGTGGATTATGTATGATGTTACCGGAGAAGAGCGGTACAAGGATGTAGCTTGGTCGTGGGATGAACAGATTGAACAATTGTTTATCCAGCCGACGGATGAGCTGCATCACGATGTGGGCTTTCAATTTCTATGTACCGCGGTTATCAAGAATAAGATCACGGGTGATGCTGATGCTTTACGAAGAGGGTTAGAGGCTGCGAACTTCTTGGCAGGCCGGTTTAATCCAGCCGGGAACTTCATTCGGGCTTGGAATTGGGATAAGCATGGATGGGCGATTATCGATTGTATGATGAATATTTCATTGCTCTTCTGGGCTAGTGAGGTTTCTGGAGATCCGAGATTTAAGCATATCGCGGTTCGACATGCAGACACGGCCATGCAACGATTCATTCGCCAGGATGGCTCTGTGAAGCATATTGTTAGCTTTGACCCGGAGAGCGGTGAGTACATCGAGGCTTTTGCTGGCCAAGGCTTCCATGCTGATTCGGCCTGGAGCCGTGGTGCTGCATGGGCCATATATGGATTTGCTAACACCTATCGGTACACCCAAGACGAGCGCTACTTGAACGTAGCCAAGCGGACAGCACACTATTTCCTAGCCTCATTGCCGGAGGATCATGTACCCTATTGGGATTTCCGTCTACCGACACAAGAGGGTGAGCCTAGAGATAGCTCTGCTGGTGCAATTGCCGCCTCTGGGCTACTAGAGATCGCAGATTTAGTTCCACCGTCAGAGCAATGGTTATATGCTCATTCAGCTGTAAGGATTCTGACTTCATTAACCGAGAATTATTCGGCATTGGACTCGACCGACTATCAAGGAATCCTGAAGGAAGGAACAGGCAATCGACCGAAAAATCATTACAATACTTCTGTCATCTACGGAGACTACTATTATGTAGAAGCCATTGCTAAGCTCAGCGGTTGGTCAAGGAAGGTGTTCTAATGATGAGATATGATCTGGTCATCTACGGGGGAACATCTGCGGGGATAGTGGCCGCAGTACAAGCAAGACGTATGGGCTTACGTGTAATTATCATAGAGCCGACTAGTCGGATAGGTGGATTAAGCAGTGGTGGTCTTGGTGATACGGATTTCGGTAATAAGGAGACCATTGGTGGAATTTCCTTAGAATTTTATAAGCATGTGGGCCAGAAGTACGGACAGGATCTTGCACAATGGAAGTTCGAGCCGAAGATTGCATTAGCCATATTCCAAGATTGGATTGAAGAGCACAATATAGAGGTGTTGTTCGAGGAACGCCTTGATCAGTCTAATGGTGTAATCCTGACAGCTAATCGAATTCAAGCAATTCGGATGGAATCGGGCAAGGAGATTATGGGCAGCATGTTTATGGATGCTGGATATGAGGGCGATCTGATGAAGGCAGCGGGTGTTACATATACAACCGGACGCGAAGCGAACGCATTGTACGGTGAACGATATAACGGGATCCAAACAGGCAATGCCTTGAAAAATCAGCTACCAGTAGGTATAGACCCATATCGGATAAAGGGTGACCGAACCAGCGGCCTTCTGCCTGGCGTAAATGCTGACGCAGGGGGACAAGACGGGGAAGGAGATCATCGCGTCCAAGCGTACTGCTATCGCATGTGTTTAACGGATAACCCCGACAATCGTATTATGATCGAGCGCCCAACCGATTACGATGATAGTGAATATGAGCTGATGTTCCGGGCTATGGCGTGCGGGCAAAGCGAGTTTTTCAAGCTTGTTCCTGTGCCGAATGGGAAGACGGATTCCAATAACAACTCAGGAATGTCTACCGATTACATCGGCTTTAATTATAATTATCCAGAAGCGGATTATGAAGCCAGAAAGCGTATTGCCTTTGCTCACGAAATGTATCAGAGGGGATTGATCTGGACGCTGCAGAACCATCCTCGCACGCCAGTAGAAGTTCGTAATTTCTATAAGGAGTGGGGCTTGCCTAAGGATGAATTCCTTGATAATGGTCATTGGACACCCCAGCTGTATATTCGCGAATCGAGAAGAATGGTAAGCTCAACTGTCATGAATGAGAATCATATTGTTCTCCGAACACCTGTGGTCGACAGCGTAGGAATGGGGTCGTATACGATGGATTCTCACAATACGCAACGGTATGTGAGTACAGATGGTTATGTGGTAAACGAGGGTGATGTACAGATCAAGCTGGACGCACCATATTCAATTAGCTATGGCTCGATTGTACCTAAGGAAGAGGAATGCATGAACCTATTCGTACCAGTATGCTTATCTACGTCACATATCGCATATGGAACGATACGAATGGAACCCGTATTCATGGTCCTGGGTCAATCGGCTGCAACGGCCGCAGCATTGGCTATTGAGAAGGACATTAGTATACAGCATGTGGATTATAGTGCATTGCGTAAACGATTATTAGAGGATGGACAGGTACTGTAATTAGGAATCTATGCATGATTGCAGATATGTCGATAATAATGTCGAACATAATGATAAAGAGGCTGTCTCAAACTAACATGGCCTGACGGCCACAACCAAGCATGAAAATGTAATCAGCTTGTGAATCTGCGTGTTCCTAATGGAGCTGCAGGTCACAGGCTGATTTTTTTTGGCCATACTATATATAGCAGGTCACAGGCCGACACTTTTTTGGTAGGACACACTCTGAGTCTCAAACCGGCCGACTGTATCCCACGAGCACCGCCAATTGTGCCACGAGCACGTGTATAAAAATTTATTTTTCTGAGGGTACATGACCTGCACCAAATCTATTGTAAGGAGTGATGTTACGGATGGAGGCGATTTTGGAACGATGTGCTGTGGTACTTCCATTTTACCAAAACGAGCGATTTTTTTGTATATTTCCCATTAAAACATCGGGGATATCCCCGATGTTTTAATAGACTTTCCGGCTATTCATTGAGAAACATGATGCGTAAGGGAGAGCTATGGATGGAAGAGTTTACGTCCGCATTTGAATGTCGTGTTCTCACCTTTACCTGTTGTTAAAGAGAACACGTCATTCAACGGCGGCTGGAAGCCATGGCTCTCCCTGAAGCAATACCTAGTTTCTCATAACAAAAAGGGGCTGCCCTAAGTCATTTAGACTTTGAACTGCTCCCCGTCAAGTAGACAGTTTAAATAATAAAAACATTAGGCGGCCTTGCTCCTGAATTCCATTGGACTGAGGCCGTTTAATTTTGCCTGTAATCGCTCGTTATTATTAAAATTAATGTAGTCATCAATGTCCCTTTTGAGATCTTCAAAGGTATGGTAGGTACGCAAATAATACTTCTCGCATTTCAGGGTGCCCCAGAACGACTCCATTGGACCGTTATCGATACAACGGCCAACTCGAGACATGCTCTGAGTCAGACTGTTTTTATCCAGGAGCTCTTTGAATTTCAATGATGTGTATTGGTAACCTCGGTCACTATGAAGCATTGGCGTACTTCCTGGAGCTACTCGCAGTGCTTTCTTTAACGTTTGGAATACAAGAGGATTGTTGTTCGAATGCCCTAACACATAAGAGATAATTGATTTATCATTTAGATCAAGGATGGCGCTTAAATAAGCCTTCTGACCACTACCATATTTAAATTCTGTTACATCGGTTAACCACTTCTCATTCGGCGCTTCGGCTTGAAACTTACGGGCCAACACGTTCTCAACGACATGTTGAGGAGTAGATCGCACATATTTCTTTTTCTTCCTGCGAATGACCGACTGGATTCCCTCTATTCTCATGAGGCGCAGTACACGCTTGTGATTAATTCGCGAGTTGGTCTGGCGGCACATATGAAGCGTTAGTTGACGATACCCAAAGGTACAGTCAACTTTGTTATATATCGAGAGCATGATCTGCTTAAGTTGTACGTTTTCTGACTCACGTGAACTGGGTTTTCGATGTAGCCACTTGTAATAGCTTGACCGTGGTATCTCTGCCACATCACATAGAAGCTGCACGCTGCATGACGTTTCTTGTTGAGCCGCTTGAATGGCAAGGTAGGCGTTCTCTTGGCAGTACTGGCTCAGTGACGCCTCCTTTCGAATTCCTGAAACTTTTTTAAGAATGCATTCTCCGCTCTTAGCCGCTCATTTTCGTACTCTAACTTCTTCATCGCGAGCTTCTGACGATCCGCATCGTTTAACTCGTCAGGCGCCTTCGTCCGCCCGCGGCCGTCCCGCAGAGCATCCTGCCCGCCATCTCCGTACTTCTTCACCCATCCGTAAACTTGCTGATAGGAAACCTGGAAATGATTCGTTGCCTTCTTGTAGTCCCGTTCATTGGCCAAGCAATAAAGGACAATGTCAATCCGTTCCTGCCAAGTTGTAAAGCGTGCTTTGGTCATAGCCGTCGTATCCCCTTTATAGGCTTTTAAGCTGCTATGACCATTATACTTCTTAATCCAATTGGCGAGTTGGTTTCGACTGGATATCCCGTACTTGTCGATAACCTCATACTGGGACAAACCCCCAAATAAACAATCCTCGACTGCTTGATGCTTTAGCTCAGCAGAATAACTTTTATTGTGGCTACGAACCTCTAATGCCTCGTAACCGTAAACCCGGTAGCGCCGGCGCCACTTGGCAAGTGTTGATTTGCTTATGCCGAACTTTCGTACTGATTCTTTAACACCAACTTGACCACTTTCAATTCCTTCAATGATGCTTAATTTTTCAATAGCTGTGTATTCATTTTTAGACATAAAAAAGCTCCCCTCACGGCAAGCAGGCTTTTAATATTTCACCTGTCTACCGTATGGGGAGCATATCACTTTTGGGAAGCCTCTTGTTTTTTTTATATATGAGTATGCACTTAACTCAGGGTTGATATCACCAACCAAGGCTTAACGGAAAAAAAGTCCTTTAAATGAATAGAACGTATAAACATCGGTCATTTTACTTCCTCTATCCTTAGAAAATCCAGATAGAGCAGGATGGTTAACGGAAATTGTTTCCTCTATCCATCTTTCAACTGAGTTAAGTGCATACTCATTTTTTTATATTCGGTTTGGTCTTTATATGAAAGATAAAATAATAGTACTTATATACGATAATCAGCAACAGAATGATTCTGATCCACAGCTGATCGAGTTTAATTAAGGGTATGAGGATCATAACATCAGCGAATAGCAATAGTGTGACCTTCTGGCTTAATGTCATTGCCTTCTCACGCACGAAGCTTTCTAGATGCCGCTTGTAGATGGAGGTTTCTTTAAACCAAATATCGAATTTACGGGAGCCCTTCATAAAGCAGAAGGAAGAGAGCAGTAATAAAGGTGTAGTCGGCAGCAGAGGGACAACGATACCTACGATTCCAACGCCTAAACAGACAAAGCCTATGGAGATATAGAGAAGATTAATTATTCTGTGGATGATGCATACCTCCATTAAGCTTGAAATGAGTATGTAGCGTTAATCTAATAGTAATGAATTGAGCGCGATCTGTGTAGTGTACAATTATTGTCTATTTTCAACTGTAGGTACGATTGCCGTTACGATGATATAACCCGTACATATGATGAGTGTAATAGACTTGTTAAATCTAATAGGCAGGTGAGCAGCATGCCGAGACGAATTCGCCAGAGGAAATTAAAGAAGAAATTAAGGGCTGTACGAACACGGAAACCTAGAGTGAAGAGACGTAGAGGCTTAAGGGTTTCGAGGAGTGGTAAGATACCAAATTGGGGCAAGAGGGCTTATGCTGCAGGCTGCTACGCTGTATCAACTAATGGGAACACCCATCTTCCCATCGCTAATCAACATAAGGCTGTGAATCAATACTGGCATGAATGGTATTCATCCATTCAACAATTACCATGGCATGTGTATCATTCTGCTGCTAATCAATTTATTAAAGGATATGGCCAACAATCTCAATCAGGTCAACACTTGAATAAATGGGTACTCCTGCCAACTAATAAGACAGTTTCCGTCATAATTACTGCTATGAATGAGAAGGATACGATTCCAAGTATCCTTGAGCAGCTTCATAGACTGCCGCTTCATGAGATCATCTTCGTCTTGAATGGGTCTACGGATGAGAGCTTTGAGATGATTAGAAATCAATCTTGGGCAACGATCGTTCACTATCATGAACCACTCGGCCATGACGTAGGCAGAGCGATCGGAGCTAAGTTATCAGAATCAGAAATATTGGTATTTCTCGACGGCGATTTCCCTATTAACGCGGAGCATCTTGTGCCGTTCATAGCATCAGTGGAGCAAGGGATGGACATTGCTCTGAACAACATTACAGATTATCTTGGTAAGTTCTCAGATAGGGATAAAGTGACTACGATTAAGGAGTTTGTGAACATGTCTTTGCAAAAAGAGGAGCTCGGGGCAAATTCACTAACTGCAATTCCACATGCGATGAGCCGTAAAGCGGCCCAAGAGATCGGTTATTCGAATTTAGCGGTTCCTCCGAAGGCACAAGTGATTGCGATGAATAAGGGAATGAAGATAGGAACTCCGACACAAGTGGATGTGATCTCCCAGAATAAGATACGTCAACGGAATGTTGGTACCAATAACATCGTTTCCGAGATGATTATCGGTGATCACCTTGAAGCTATGAAGGAAGCTATGGATAGAAACGGATCGCGCTTATTGTACCAGGATCACATTAGGAATCGATTAGAAGCTTAACCTCAAAGGGTGGATGTTATGGAGAAAACGAGCATCATTATCCCAACCTTCAATGGAAGAGAGCTGCTCAAGAATTGTATATATTCGATTAAACAGCATACAGAGCAGCCTTATGAAGTGATTGTAGTTGATAATGGGTCAGCGGATGGTACGGTTGACTTCTGTCGACAGGAGCAGATTACATTCATCTCCCTCGCTAGTAATATGGGCTTTCCTATTGCATGCAATAAAGGAATGAAGCTGGCGAGCGGCAATACACTGCTATTACTGAATAACGATGTAATTGTATCTCGGAACTGGCTCAACAATATGCAGCGCTGCCTATATAGTCGAAGAGACATTGGCATTGTGGGACCACTGACCAACTATGCTAGTGGCAGACAGCAGATTAATATGCCATATACCAATCTGGAGGAAATGAGTCTAATGCTGAATGAGCCGGATTCCACAAAGTGGCAGCAGACTGAACGTATCGTTGGATTGTGTCTATTGTTCAAGCGTGAATTAATGGAGAAGATTGGCTTGCTAGATGAACAATTCTCTCCAGGTCATTATGAAGATGACGATTACTGTATGCGAGCTAGGAATATGGGATATCGATTAATGATTGCCGGGGATGTCTTCATATTCCATCACGGGAGTGCTAGCTTCGTGAGGGAGGAAGAGGGCAAGATCAAGCAATTAATTGAGCTTAATCGACATAAGTTTATGGGGAAATGGGGGATTGACCCGAAAGTCTACATTTAATTAAGGGGGTGGGGTGTGACGGTATGCGATGGTCAGTTGATAAGGCTAGGACGAGAGGGCGAGAGGCCGGCTATAAGCAAGGACTATCTGATGGATATAAGATAGGTTACAGAGATGCTGTCATCCGCCAGACACCCGTCGTAGAACAATCATTCTGGGATAAGAGGATTCTATATGTTACTGCAGGAATCGGTGTTCCCTACCCTGCATTGGATCAGGCTATTATAGATGCTTTGGGGCAAGTAGTGAGTGATATCAAGACCGCGAATCCATCAGAGGATGTTGCAGCAATGGCTATTGAACAGCAGTCTGATTTAGTTCTTGTTCTGAATGGTGTGGTTCTTCCTGCCGATAAGGTTGAATTGCTACGAAAGAGAGGATATAAGACGGCAGTATGGTTTACCGATGATCCTTATTATACCGATTGGACGCTTACGATAGCTGAGCGTTACGATTACGTGTTCACGCTTGAGCTAGGCTGTGTATCCTTCTATCAGAATGCTGGATGTCGGAATGTATACTATCTCCCTTTTGCAGTGAATACCAATGTGTTCCAGCCTATGCAAGTAGCTTCCACTTATCAGTCCGACATCTGCTTGATAGGGACAGCATTCTGGAATCGCATAGAATTGATTGATCGCTTAACCCCAATCTTACTGGATTACAAGGTTATCATCGCTGGTTGGTGGTGGGATCGATTAGACAACTACTCCAAGCTTTCAGACTCTATTAAGCTTGGAGAATGGATGACTCCTGAGGAGACGGCTTGTTATTATAATGGTGCGAAAATTGTAATTAATCTTCATCGCTCTATTCACGACGACACGATCAATGTTAATACGACTAAGAAAATCCCGGCACTTTCAGTCAATCCCCGAACCTTCGAAATTGCAGGCTGCGGTGCCTTTCNNAATCGGAGATTGCTTCCTATACGACACACGATGAGCTTGTTCATAAAATCACATATTATTTGCGCAATGAGGAGGAACGACAGGCAATAGCCTTGAGTGGTTTGGCACGAACAAGGCGTGATCATACGTATCAGAAACGGCTTAGCACCATGCTAAGCATTATTTTCCCTTAGCAAGAGTGCAATATTATACGTGATGGGAGGGAAACCATGCGGCAGCGTATTGCCAGAAGAAAGAAGAGCTTGAAGTCGAAGAGCCTGCCTCGAAGAAGACGATCCTACCTATATGTACGTAAGAAAAAAAGTCTAAAGCTAGTTGCTGCCTCCTATAATCAAGGCTTTGATACGGGCTATAACAAAGCAATAAATCAATTGAACAGTATGATGAGACACCCTGAGAAGGGTCAGGAATTTAATGCTGAAGAGGAATATAAGAGGGGGCTTTATGATGGAGGAGATGCGATTGTGAACTCGCTTCTGCCCGATCTGGATATTCTTCCCGATATCTCCATTCGACAGATTATTGAAGCTGGGGTGGAGCAGCTAAGGCCTCAAATTCTCAAGCTTATGGGTGCACCCGAAGTGGGTGAACAAATTATCGAAGCGATGAATACGAGATCCCCACTGTCTGTCGTTCGTCTAGGTGATGGTGAATTGTTAACCTTAGCCCAAGAATCGGTATTGAGTGAGGAGCAGGTGCGCAGGGACGGATACTTTCTAAGCTATGCCGGTGTTCATATCCCCGATTTGAATGCAAGAGACCAACTGTTATACGCAATCCAGAAAGCTTCGATAGTAGGGATACCTATACTGAGAATGACTAACTTCCAACCCTTCGCCTTTGCTGTATTTAAAGCCCATGGCATCAATTACCGACATCTACGACTTACCTCATCAACGATTAATTATTCCCTATACTTGGAAGGACATTTAACTAGAATACTAACGAATCGAAGCATCCTGATCGTAGGCAATACCGCACCAGAGCTCTCCCAGTTCTTGTCTAGCAAGGGGATGCAGGTGGCAGGGGTCGTTGCTCCTGTGAATGGGATGCAGGATATACCAAGAGTGATGAGTGAGATAGCTGCCTATGATTATGACATTGCTCTTGTTGGAGCGGGCATACCAGCAGTCATTATCGTGCAGCAGATTGCCTCACAGCATGGCAAGGTAGCGATCGATTTCGGACATCTGGCTGATTCATTCATTAAAGGTGAGGCACAATTATGAGGAAGCTTATACAACGAAGAGCTGGGTATAACAGCGGCTATAATAGTGGTTTTCGAGCAGGATACAACGATGGTTATGATCGGGGAAGACAGGTGGGGCTATCAGGATCTTCATTCGAAGGAACGAGTATCATTATTCCTAACTATAATCAATTGAATTACCTGCGTGAATGCATAGAGAGTATACGTCAATACACACCCGAGCCTTATGAATTAATAATTATAGATAACGGCTCTGATGATGGATCGAGCGAATATATAAATTCATTAAGCAGTGTTCGCTTTCAACTCCTCCCGGACAATCGTGGATTTGCCGCAGCCGTAAATCAAGGACTGAAGCTGGCAAGGGGGACGACACTATTAATTCTGAATAATGATTCGGTCGTGACGACGAACTGGCTCAGTAACTTGCTCCACTGCTTGCATAGTGACCCACATATTGGAATCGTCGGACCTGTGACAAATTATATTAGTGGGGATCAGTTGATCGATACCCATTATATGAGTATGGCTGAGATGCAGAAATTTGCAAGGACCTACAATAAATCCGAGGCAGATCGGTGGACTGTTACCGGAAGGTTAACTGGCTTCTGCATGCTGCTCAGGCGGGAGACATTCATTAGCTTAGGATACTTCGATGAGGGCTTTGAGATAGGAAATTGTGAGGATGACGATTATGGGCTGCGTGCTCGTCTAATGGGACTAAAGCTGGTTATCGCTAAGGATACCTTCATCCATCATTACGGTAGTATAAGCATGAAGTCACTGCAGGGCAGATTCGATCAGGTTTATGGTAACAACCTATCCTTCTATTCGAATAAGTGGTCTGATCCTCATGGTTATCTGTCACTTGAATGGCTGGAGAACATGGAGGGGGTACAGCTGCGCTCGATAGATTTCTATCCTACTTGCGTCATCATCCGAGGAATGAGTTCTACCTTATATTGGGTAGAGAATGGCATGAGGTATCTGATTAGCGGTGATTGTGGGATAGAAGTTTGTGGGATAGAAGCAATCCATGTTTCACAGGTCGATTTGCGTAGTTGGCAGCTTGGTGATGAGATCTCCGCAGATCAAGTAGTACAGCGAATTCAAGGAATGCAGGGCTTGGATGCACAAGAGTCAATGGATATAGCACAAAGTAATTATGCAGGGAGTACCCTTGCTGAAGGAATGCTGATTAAGGCGCTGGAAGGGAATATATATCAGTTCAAGGGTGGGAAGTTACACCGATTTATTAATCTGCAAGCAATAGCGACCTGGAATCTGAACGCATATCCCATCGTTGACATTGATAAGAATCGGCAATTATATCAAGAAGGACCGCCTATCATCTGTGCACCAGTAATTAGGGCTAGTAATATTTAGGAAGCGTATATGAAGAGAAGGAGGTGCATACCTTGAGAGCTCGCAGTAAAAGTAGATTGAAGAGAAAACCAAGGGTAACAACTAGAAGGCGTCGTCAAACTAGAGTGCATGGTTTGAAAAAAGGTAGAAGGGGTGTTAGGAAGGGTATTAGAAAAGGTGTCAGAAGAGTACTGGCTAGTCGCAAGCTTTCCTACAATAAAGCTTATGATAACGGCTTCGATACTGCATATAACGAAGGGTTCAATGTTGGTTATAGTGGCGGCTTGGAAGCCGGTCATCAAGAAGCATATAAGGGAGAATGATAAGGATGGTTCTGCTCAAGAAACGAAGCGTTAGGAGAAGGCGGAATCGACGACGCCCTATTCAGCTTAGCGCTTATCAGTTGGGGCATATCGCTGGATTTAAGCAGGGTAAGGAGGATGGCTTTCAGCAAGGTCGTTCAGATGCAAGTCGTGTGCGGAATTCTACCAATATCATTGAAGCTCCCTTGCCGCTACAGCTAGATGTTCTGGTTATCACAGCGGGGATCATTCCTTCGTTGGAAATCGGAATTGTTCAACCATTTAATGAGCTGCATAATCGTGGGAACTTCAATTATGAGATTCGTACTGAGGAGGATGTTAGTCAAGAGCATGTTGCGGCTGCTCATACAATCGTCTTCCTTCGTAATGTCGAGCCTGCATCGTATACCTATCTGGAATTGGCGCATCAGCTTGGTAAACGGACAGTTTATGTTATAGATGATAATTTTTTGGAGCTTGAGCCCCATACACCTGTTGGTGAGTACTATGCGGACCCATCTAGAAGAGAGACGCTCATTCAGTTTTTGCGAAACTCACAAATCGTCAAGGTGGATTCTCAGATATTAGGTGATTACATCCAAGAGCGCTTTAGTAGGGATGTTATCTATTTTCCGGGGAGTGTTGATTTCAATTGGTTGGACCAATACCCAAAAAACGAAACAGATGGCCAGATTGTGATCGGTTATGAAGGTGGTAATAAGGAAGCGGACTTTGCAAAGGTAGTTCCAGCGCTTCGGAGAATTCTTGATTATTACGGAGGGTTTGTCAGGCTTGAATTTTATGGATTTGTCCCTGCTGCTCTGGCGAATCATCCAATGGTCACCTTCGAAGAATGTGGTATGGATTACAGAAGCTTCATTAGAAAGCTGTGTGAATGTAATTGGGATATTGGGCTGGCCCCTCTAGAAAGACACTCGTTCAACAATAACAAGACGAATAATAAGTTCCGTGAGTATGGAGCTTGTCGGATTGCCGGGATTTACTCCGACTCACCAGTTTATAGGCCATGGGTAACTCATGGGGAAACAGGATACCTAGTTCCCCATACAGAGGATGGATGGTATGAAGGCTTGAGGACGATGATTGAGAATCCTCCCATGCGGCATCAGATTATAGATCGTGCGGATAGCATGGTAAGACAGAATTTCTCGCTGGATGTATGCGTGGAGCATTGGAACTCAGCTATATTGAGCAAGTAAACAGGAAGGAAGGAGAACAACGATGGGGAGAAGAGGGGATATACATGCGCTCATCATCGGATCAGATAAAATTGCATCCTATAAAATTGGGATAGAGCAGCCATTTGACTATCTAACGAAGCAGCGTATATGCAGCTATGATGTTGTATCTGACGAAGATATACAAGTGTCGGCATTGGCTGCAGCGGATATTATCATCTTCTTTCGCTCTGTTAAGAAAGAGGCCTATAAATCGCTAGAGATTGCACGTGAGATGGGTAAGAGGACAGTCTATGTTATTGATGATCATTTCTTGGCAATGTCTCCTGCTACAGAAATTGGTGCATATTACCATGAGTCATCTAAGAAATCAACATACATTCAGTTTTTGAAAAATGCGGATATCGTAAAGGTGGCCTCCTCTTTCTTCGCTAAGCATCTCGAGACACATTTCACTCCTAGGAATTTAGTCTGCTTTCCCGGTAGTGTCGATTTTGCGGCATTAAAAGGGGTAGAGAAAGATAAAAAACAGAACGATAAGATAGTAATCGGATATGAAGGTGGAAGAAAGTCTGTAGCGTTCGAACCCGTCATTAAAGCATTGCGAGGAATTATTAGGAAATATGGCGATCAGGTTAGAGTGGAATTCTTCGGTTATGTCCCAGTGGAGATTGAAGGTAAGCCTCAAGTATCATTCCGGAAGCACAACTCGGATTATTTGAAATTCTTAAAGACACTTTACTGTTCGAATTGGGATATTGGCTTGGCACCTCTTGAGCAAACTCTGCTTCATGATTGTAAGACCAACAATAAGTTCCGCGAATATGGGGCTTGTGGAATTCCTGGTATATATACCTCGTCGCCGGCATACTCGGATTGGATTACTGATCATGCAGATGGATTATTGGTTGCACAAACTAGGGATGGCTGGTATGCAGCGCTGGAGGAACTGATTGAGCATCCAGAGCTTCGGGAGAATATCAAGAAGCGTGCAGAGCGGAAAGCAAGGGAGAGCTTTTCTATAGAGGCTTGTGCAGATCATTGGCGCAAGCAGATTTTGCTAACTTAAGGAACGGAGCAGTTGAAGAAAGGGGAAATGATCTTGGAGCATAAGCTGATACCTGTTCTCCAGCCATCAATCGGGCAAGAGGAAATCGATGCGGCTACGGAGGTACTACGTTCTGGTTGGTTAGGTCTCGGACCCAAAACTGAGCAATTCGAACAGCAATTTGCTAGCTTTGCTCAAAGTCGCTTTGCAGTGGCATTGAATTCTGGTACTGCTGCATTGCATTTAGCTTTAGATGTTCTGAGGATCGGTTCCGGTGACGAGGTCATCGTGCCATCGCTTACCTTTATATCTACCATCCATGCAGTTAGCTATGTAGGCGCTACACCGGTCTTTGCCGATATTGAAGCGGATACGATGAATATATGCGTGAAGGATATAGAACGTAAGATTACGAGTAGGACCAGAGCAATTATCGTTGTTCATCTTGCTGGTCATCCTTGTGACATGGATGCCATCCATAAGCTGGCTAACTCACGAGGAATCAAGGTAGTGGAAGACGCGGCGCATGCTTGTGGTGCGGAGTATAAAGGAAGGCGTATTGGTTCGATAAGCGATATGACCTGCTTCAGCTTCCATGCGGTCAAGAATTTAACCACTGGTGAAGGTGGAGCAATTACCTGTAACGCAGAGTGGATGGATCGTAGGATTAGAGAGAAGCGTTGGGTTGGTATATCTCGAGATACCTGGATGCGCTCAGCTAATGAGAAGGTTTATGCCTGGCAATATTACGTCAATGAGGTTGGATATAAGTACCACATGAATGATCTGCAGGCATCTATTGGCCTTGTGCAGCTCAAGAAGCTTAGTCAATTAAACGGACGACGCCGTGAAATTGCTGACTCCTATATAGCTGAACTTCAGGACTTGGATTGGATAGAGCTTCCGCAGGAGCAATCCTACGCCAGAAGCTCGTGGCACTTATTCCAAATTAAATTGAATAATGAGAGTCAGAGGGATCGCCTAATAACCCATCTCCAAGAGGTGAATATTGCCTCAGGCGTGCACTACTACCCATGTCACCTTCATCCTTGTTACATTCACCTACAAGCGGTCGTGCCAATATCCTCGGAGATATGGAGAAGAATTCTCACCCTACCGATTCATCCGAATGTAACGGATTATGATCTAGATCGGATTATTGACCGAATTCGAGCTTTTCAGCCATGAAGAAGCTAATGGTTCTAGGCGCGGGTATCTCTCAGCTACCGTTAATTCAGACAGCGAAACAGATGGGCTTGCATGTGATTGTCCTTAGTAGTCCTGGTAATTATCCAGGATTCGCTTGGGCTGATAAGGTTTATGAAGTAGATACAATAAACATTGACCGGGTAATAGAAGTGTCCCAATTCGAACAAATCGATGGGATTTGTTCGACGGGCACCGACGTGGCTGTGAGAGCAATTGGTAAAGTTGTTGATACATTAGGCTTATGCGGAGTTAGCTTTGATTCCGCAGCTTTGTCATCGAATAAATGGGCGATGAAGCAGGCTTTTGTGAGCCATGATGTACGCACTGCTAAATTCTTGAGGGTGATGAGTCTTGCAGATGCTTACGAAGCGTTGAATGTTCTAGGGCTACCGCTCATATTCAAAGCGGTCGATAGTGGAGCGAGTAAAGGAATTATTAAGGTGGAGCAAGCAAATCAAGTGAAGTATGCCTATAATTCTGTGATGAAGACGACCAAACAGGATTACTTTATCGTTGAGCAATTCATTGAAGGCGTAGAGTTCGGAGCCCAAGCTTATGTGTATAATCATATTATTCAATTTGTTATGCCTCATGGTGACCTTATGTTCTATGGTGATGCAGGGGTCCCAATAGGTCATCATGTCCCGATTGAGCTACCTGAAGAGGTCGTACATGACATTCATATTCAGCTTGAGCGATGTATTCTCGCTTTAGGCTTGAATAATTGTGCAATTAATGCAGACTTCATAATGAGGGATCAAGAGGTATATGTGCTTGAGATTGGTGGTAGAGCGGGAGCGACATGTTTACCAGAGCTTGTCTCAACATACTATGGTTTCGATTACTATGAACAGATGATTAGAGCTGCCCTAGGGATAGTCCCTAATTTCGAGGTGTTAACAATACAGCCTTGCGCTTGTGAATTGCTAATTGCTAATGAAGCAGGTGAAATTATAAGCTTGCAGAACAACAATTCTCCACACCCGAATATTATACAAGTTGCTCTAGATTATCCTGTGGGTAGCATGGTTTCTAAATTCAGAGTAGGTACCGATCGAATTGGACAGATCATTGTCAGAGGTGACAGTCTGGATGAAGTATTAAGGCTACTAGATGAGGTTAAGCAAAATATTATAGTACAGCTTAGATAGACTTATCATATGCTATTGCGTCTTTTATCACGCGTACTAACCCAATTTCATATCATATGAGTAGAATCCGTGTAAACTCAGGGAGGGTCGCGAATGGAGCAGCAAATTACTGCTAATGTACAATTCATGATGAAATCACACCATGAGCTGGCTCGAATATTAGAAGCCAAGAGGTATGTGGCTGCTCAGGTCAGCCATCTTGTACGGGCGATCCCAGATCAACCGGAATCGTTCGGCAGTGGTGAGAAAGCGATAGCATTGTCACTAGAGGTTACACAGAGTATTGCCGTATATTTGAATAGTCTTGGTGACTTGGAGCAAGCGTTGGCAGACAATCTGGAGCTAGTCATCGCTGAGCTGCACATTGGGGAGATGCCGGAATGAATAGGAATGAAGCGTATGTTTATATTGTAGAGTCGATGACAAGTATTCAGGGTCATATCGCTTATATCTTAGAAGCTCAGGCAATTGAAGCGGAGAAGAGTAGAAATTGGTTATGTGAATTCGTGCGAGATGGGTCATTCCCAGATCACAAGCTTCAACTGAAGCAGGCTTCGAAGGTTCATGCTCAGCTCATCGAAGTCATTGATGGTATCGTCAAGATGGAGAATGGGTTAGCTCAGAATCTGAAGATTCTATTGAATAAGAATGAGGATATGGATTCCTCTGATTCCTCATCCTCCTTATTTGGCAGCTTGATGAGCTCGGATGATGAGGATACATGAACCATCACGATGAACTTAAGCAAGCTAAACTGCAGATGCTACAAGCAATAGCTCGGAGTCAAGCTGCCCTAGCTAATATAATGGAGCATACAGCAATGAGCGCTGGCCAATATCAGATACCGATATCCTTGATACGAGAGCAGCTTCGTTCGCTTGCTGGCTACCAGAGTACAATGATTGCTCAGCTATCTGGTATCCAAGTGAAGCAGGTTAAGCGTGGGATGCCAGTACATCGACCTTGGTTAAATCATGTGATAAAGCGTCCAAGGTAGGTTTAAGAAGGAGAGGGAGAGCCCCCTCCTTCTTAAAATTACGAAGATAATGCTAGTATTATGTCTTTATAAACGCAATAATTGGAAGTATAATGAGAAAAATGGATAGAAAGCTTGGTCGATTATATGAATAGGGTAAATTATGGACGACGATATGAGGATCATCCCGATTTGGATGGCAGAATAAACCTAAGTAGAGAGCAGCATCAGTCATTAGTTGAATTATCGCCTGAGCCAATTGTTGTTTATTGTGAGAATCGTATTGTCTATATTAATCCTGCGGGAGTTATAATGATCGGTGCTCAGCAGAAGGCTGAGATAATTGGAAAGGATATACGCCAGTTTCTGCATCCTGATCATAGGGTGGATCTTGAAGATGTTCAGAAGAGATTTCTGGAGAATGGCACTCCATCAGGATTAGTTGAGCTAGAATTAATCCGAATGGATGGCTTGACTATTACCGTTGAAGTAAGAGCTATACCCTTAATATATAAGGGAGAGCCTGCAATCCAGTTCTTATGTAGAAATATAACTGAACAGAGAAAGTTTGAACAATCGTTAATAGAAGGTGAACAGCGATTTCGGCGAATGCTGCAATATTCACCTCAAGCGACTGTCATACATATAGACGGCATTATTACTTACGTGAATGATGCAACTATGAAGCTTATACAAACTGATAATGAGGATTCTATTGTGGGGAAGTCCATCTATGAATTTATACATATGGATAGCACACAGACTGCTAGAGAACGAATAATTCAGCTTAAATCTAACAAAGAGCCGAATGACTACATAGAATATAAGCTGGTGGGTTTAGATGGAAGTATCATCGAGGTAGAAATCTCTAGTGTAGAGGTTAGGAATTTAAAAGGGGAATCTTTCATTCAGAGTGTGATTAGAGATATTACTGAGCGACGTAAGGAAGAGCAATCACTTCGAGAGAGTGCTCACACCTATGAGAAGCTTATCGAATTTCTACCAGAGCCTATTGTGGTTTCAGATCAGGGTGTAATTATTTATATGAACGTTACTGCTGAGAAGCTTACGAGAACGGTGTCGCCCAAACAATTGATTGGTAGGAATGTAGCCGACTTATTCCATCCCGATGATTATGAGCAATCTCAGAAAATCATGGATGAGGTGATGCAGAATGACAGCCTCTCCCCTTTTACTGAGACAAAAGTAATTTGCTGCGATGGCGAATATATTGATGTGGAAATTTCGAGTATTCGAATACACAATTTCATGGGAAGAATGGCTATTCTGAGTGTCCTTAGAGATTTAACACAGAGAAAGCACTCTCAGGAAATTCTCATTAAATCGGAGAAGCTTTCTGTTATCGGACAACTAGCCGCAGGTGTGGCTCATGAAATCCGAAATCCACTTACAGTTCTGAGAGGATTTACACAGCTGCTACAGAAAGAATTGGGAAAGGATCACTCGCATTTATCAACCATGCTAAGTGAGCTTGATCGAATTAATGATATTGTAAACGAATTTATGACCTTAGCTAAACCACAATTCGTGCAGTTTCATAGTAATCATATATGTGAGATATTAAACAGTGTTATCTCAATATTAGAGACACAAGCGATTCTAGTAAACGTCTATATTACGTGTGATTATGCTGAGCAGATACCAAAAATTCATTGTGATGAAAACCAACTGAAGCAGGTATTCATCAATGTGATCAAGAACGCGATCGAATCAATGCCCTTCGGTGGGGAAATTAACATCTTGGTCGAGTTAATGAATGATCAACATCTTCTGATCCGTATTAGCGATCAGGGACCTGGCATTCCGCAAGCGATCATTCAGAAAATTGGAGAGCCCTTCTTTACAACGAAGGAGAATGGAACCGGTTTAGGTCTTATGATATGTCAGCGAATCATTGAAGCTCATCAAGGGACACTTAGTATTACAAGTCGTGAGAATAAAGGCACAACGATCGATATCTTACTTCCCGTGGGATCTATATAGGATAAAAAAAACGGACATGGAACACACTTCGACAGTATTCTTAATGGCACTCCTGTATTATAGGAAACCATTACTATAGAAGGGGTGTTATTTCCATTGGAACCAGTATCGCATAAAGCTGAAGAAGCAATACAACTCTCTCCGAAAAAACCGAAGCTTACCATGAAGTATCTTTATACGATAATAGAGGAAATTCAACTCGAGAATGCATCACTTGTGGAGCGATTGAATTTAATAGAGCGGCAGCTAGATGTGATGAATCATACACGAGCTGAGATAGCGGTTGCTAATGATAAATTGCAGGCTGAGGAGCAGCACATGATTCAAGAAACGCAAGAGATTCAAACGAGGGAAAATCAAGAGCGAGGAATACGTGTGAGCCGTGCAGAGCGCCACACCCCTATTCGGAAGAAATCATTCTGGTCTCTAAGATAAGCTTCTGCTAATAGTGATGTCTGAATAAGTTTATTATCCAGATTCTATCTAATGGATATAGATTGCTGTCAAGATCGAGATCAGAACCGGTGGTATCTGTTGTAAGAAAGTCTTTACTAGCTGATTCAAACAATATATGAAGAAATCCGTCCTGGACAACGATACCCTCTGTCATTGGAGGTGCAATAAACTCAGATTCTAGACTTATATCATCCAAGAACCACGAAGGAACCAATGAACCACCAACGGAAGAATAATAATGAGGTGGTTGGCTCAATACATCCTCATAGAAATAAATCATAGAGTTATTAGTTCGTCCATACGATTGACTCAATGCAAGACCTCTATTAGGTAATGCTGCAGCACCTTGAATTTTATCGGTAATCGATAAAATTTTATCAGGAATTACAGCCGTATGATCATCAAGATATTTGCCTTTGGGAAGTTTGCCAGTAGAGGGATTTAGCGTAAATCCGATCATCCAAGCACGATTGGATCTTCCGTTGCGGGTTGTCTTATGGTGGTAGATAGGAGTCGGATAGTCGATGGCCTCATGAAATTCGCCTACCCATAATACACCGTCTCGATATAAGGTAAAGGCTGCAACATTACCGGTATTAAATCGATCGGCAATGTGAACTCTAGACCGATTGGGAGCATTAACAATATCCTCAAGAGGGATTCGGTGCAGATAACCCATACCTGATATCCACACATCGAATGATGTCACGACAACTCCACCTGCATGACCGGTATACGGTGTCTGGTCAGCATTATATATGGTTACTGATTTGACGAAGATACCGTTAGTTCGGTCTATAATTGTGAGCATGGCCGAGTTCTTACCAAGGCGATAATTGAAGGCTATGAGCCAATTGAGATTCTCCTCAATTGCAAGCCCCTGTGGAATTAAATCCTGCTCTAGTCCAGGTATAACAGGGCCTGCTACACTAATATTGAAGAATGTGTCTAATTGCGGGAAGCTCTCAGAAGGAATCCCCACAACTGTCGTCTGCGTTATCGGCACTGAAAGCGGCGCTGAGATTTCCTCGGTTATGGCGGATGCATTGTTCGAAGCATCTACTGCCGATACCCCAAACATGTAGTCCTGTTCCGCCTTCAAACCTGATATCTCAACGGTTGTAGTATCTTTGTTGTAAGTACGATAATGCAGCCCATCTTTGTAGACTCGGTAAAAGATAAGGTCCGATTCACTATTCGCATCCCAACTCAAGGTTACCATAGAGCTTCCAGGGGTTGCTGTTAGTCCTGTTGGTGTAGCTGGAGATGAACTTGCAATAACTTTGCGTTCATTAATTGGTATATAGGACAGCATTAACATTGTTATTAGAGATATCATAAAACAATACGGTAGTAAGGTGCATTTATTACGAATATAGAAAGTCAACATTACATTCTCCCCCATAGGTATATTCCTCTCGTACGTCCTCTTACCCTTCCAGTGTCATTCAATAACAGAGAATAATACCCAGTATTCCCAATGTAGATGCCTTACAACAAGGGAGTTTAATTTAAGGCATACTTTCCCTTTGCGATGTTAGGGGCTTGAATTATTATGTAAGAAACAGCCTACATATAACGAGGAGAGACAAGCGATGATAACAAAACAATGTTTAATCGAAGAAGTTCAACATCTCATTGAAGAATACATTCTGGAACTATCCTCACCAATTGATTCCTTCTTGGAGGAGCATATTCAAGCCTCGGCTTTTTATATGATTAAAGATGGGTCACAAGCAGTTGGATATTACGCTATTCATAATAATGAACTTCTGACCCAATTTTACATCCGTCGCTCCTCTCAGATGCAGTCACAGTGGATGTTTAACCATGTAATAGAGCATCATGCATGTAAATCTCTTTTCGTTCCGACCTGTGATGAACTGTTCTTGAGCTTGGCGATAGATAAAGACTTCATCATCAGCAAACAAGCATACTTTTTTCAAGAGAGTCATGTAGATATACCGGAAATTATTCTGGATGATGACCAATTTCGCATAGCAAATATGGATGATCTAGCACAGATTCAACAAATTTCAGGAGAATTTCTCGACCAATATGAACGGCGGATTGCGAACGGAGAGCTTTTTACCTACTATAGAGGGAATGTGTTACATGGAATTGGAGTTATAGAAAAATCTAAGATGTTCAATGATCACGCCAGCATAGGGATGCTAACGAATGAGGCCTATCGAAAGCAAGGGATCGGCAAATCTATTATTCTGCTATTAAGAAAATGGTGTCGTCAGCAGGGGATAAAACCTATCAGCGGATGCTGGTATTATAATGAAGCATCTAAGAGAACGTTGGAGAGTGCGGGCATGGTCACGAAAACCAGGCTATTGAATATTAAGGTAACTACATAGCCATTGGAGCTTTGTATCAAAGGATTCTAAACAGTATTGTTAAACGTAAGTTACCAAACAGGTCGGAAAGTAAATGATTGAGAATCAGTGGAGGAGTAGATGATTTTCCGAAGATCTGAACGGAATTCTGCTCTTCCATCACCGAGGACTTCCTTCCAACGATTCTCTACGGAAGAGAATATTATCTCTGTCGTACGAATACAATCCCAGCCACGCTCTGTCAAGCTAATGAGCTTTCCTCATTGGTCAGCAGTCGTTGGGATATGCGTTTATCTGGTGTTATCCAGCGCAAACGTTTCACTAGAAATTCTGATTCGTACTTAACTGATTTAGATGCCCTAAATGTATGTTACAACAATGACATCCAATTTTATCTATGGTATGGTATTGAACGAGCGCTATTCAAAGCTAGTAACTTCGGAGGACTACATGTCAATTGAGATCTTGATACTGATATTACTCATTGTGCTGAATGCCTTTTTTGCGGCTTCAGAGATAGCTTTAATCTCATTGAATGATAATAAAATAAGGCGAATGGCAGAGGCGGGAGACAAAAAAGCAATATTGCTACAAAAATTGTTATCCGAGCCAAGTCGGTTCTTAGCAACGATTCAAGTAGGAATTACACTTGCTGGCTTTTTGGCTAGTGCATTTGCCGCTGGAAGCTTTGCTGGTCAATTAGCAAGCTTTCTTTCTAATTTAGGCGTGCCTCTTTCTACGCAGTGGCTAGAGACCATTTCAGTTGTTATTATAACTTTCGTGTTATCTTATTTTACATTAGTAGTTGGTGAGTTGGTCCCTAAGCGAATAGCGATGCAGAAAGCCGAGTCTATTGCCATGTTTGTCGTAAGACCTCTAACGCTACTGTCTAAGGTCGCTTCTCCATTTATTAAACTTTTAACTTTATCAACGAATGGAATGGTTCGAATATTCGGCGTTGATCCACAAGCTAACGAGGAACAGGTTACAGAGGAAGAAATCCGAATGATGGTTGATGTAGGGGAAGAAAGAGGAGTTATACAGGATACCGAAAAAAAGATGATCAATAACATATTTGAGTTTGATAATACGATTATTTCGAATATTATGATTCATCGAACTAACATCATTGCGATACCTGTGGGGACAACACTTAAAGAGGTTGTCCATTTTATAAATATTGAAAAGTACACAAGATTCCCTGTCTACGAAAGTAATATTGACAACATTATTGGGACACTTCACGTCAAGGATATACTTTACTTTTTGGAAAATGGTGTTGAGAAAGAATTTAATTTGCTTAATATAATAAGGGAGCCCTACTTCGTCCCTGTTTCTAGAGTAGCAGATGACCTATTCAGTGACTTCCAAAAGAATAAAATTCATTTAGCTGTAGTGATTGATGAATTTGGTGGGACCGCTGGAATCGTGACTTTAGAGGATCTGCTAGAGGAAATTGTGGGAAATATCTTTGATGAACACGACGATGAAGAATTTGAATATATGCAAATAGATGAGAACACCTTATTAGTCAAAGGAACTTTAAGTTTGCATGATGTGGGTAAGTTCATCGATGCTCAATTTCCATTAGAAGATTATGATACGATAGGTGGTTTCATAACCGGACAACTCGGATATAAATCGAACTTTTTAGAATACTTGAAGAAAACGATCGAATTTAAAGGATATACCTTTACTGTTGAGACAGCAGACAATAAGAAAATAAATAAAGTGAAAATAACAAGAAACCAACTAGAACAAGGAAATACGGAATAATTACAATTAAAACCTTTGTGAACCTCGCGAATCNNTATCTATGTATATAATAAATAAAAGAAAATGGAGTTGACAAATTCGATCATGATAATATCATTCCTTTCGCTTTCCACAAAGCACAAGCAGCTATCGCAGAAGAAGTATTTCCGTTCTTAATTAGAACTTAAACGCTACTCATTGGATGTTTCTTCCTCAATAAGCTGTTTGATGATATTGATTTTGCGAATCCGATGTTTATCTTTCTCTATTATCCTAAAGGTCAAATCCCGATAATTCCATTCCATAGCTATTTTCAGTTCAGGGTTAATTCCGTATAGCCATCCACCGATTGTGTCAGCATCATGATCAGAGCTTTCAAGCTCTGTTTGAAGCAATTCATCAACATGTGTCAATGAAACTTTTCCATCCACGA